>JBDLSU010000754.1:0-2673 GCA_039799405.1 Pseudomonadota bacterium
CCTGCCACCCCCGGTTGCGCTGCCATATTGCCGAGCCTGACCAGTTGCATCAGTGCGCCTGCCACGCCCGGTTGCAGCGTCATATTGCCCAACCTGGGCGCTTGCCTCAGCGCTCCCGCCACCCCGGGTTGCAGCGCCATATTGCCAAGCCTGGCAAGTTGCATCAGCGCCCCCACCACCCCGGGTTGCAGTGTCATATTGCCCAACCTGGCCGCTTGCATCAGCGCGCCCGCTACCCCTGGTTGCAATGCGGTATTGCCCAACCTGAGCGCGTGCCTCAGCGCCCCCACTACCCCCGGTTGCACTGCCATATTGCCAAGCCTGGCAAGTTGCATCAGTGCGCCAGCCACCCCGGGTTGCAGCGTCATTTTGCCAACCCTGGCAAGCTGCAGTGCCAACCCCGGCCTGCCCGGTTGCAGTGCGGTCTTGCCGGATGTCGTCAATTGCCTCACCAATCCCGCCGCCACTGCCTGTCAGGTGCTTACGCCGGGTCAGGATCAGGCCAGCAATTTGAATCAGGCCTTGAACAATACCGTGGAAGTCATTACCAAGGTAGCGCAAACCCAGCCAAGCAGCAGCAAGCCTGTGGTGCTGGCGGCAGTGACTCCGCCTGCTGCCAGTGACACCCCGGCCAGCGACAGCAAGCCGGGCGGGGAGAGCAAACCTGCGGAAAGCAAGCCCGCCGATAACAAACCGGACGACAGCAAGAAAGACGAGAAGAAAGACGAGAAGAAAGACGACAGCAGCAAAACCGCCGCCAAAACCGACGTCAAGAAAGAAGAGCCAGCGCGCAAATTGTATTGCAATTGAGTTTGATCGATGGGCGGGCTTGTGCCGGGATCAGGGCGTGATCCCGGCGCGGTTCAAGCTTACAGTTTGAAGGTGCGCACCACTTCCGACAGTTCCACCGCCTGTTCACTCATGGCGGTGGCGGAAGCGGTGGCTTGTTCCACCATGGTGGCGTTTTGCTGGGTCATTTCATCCATCTGGCTGATGGCCTGATTCACTTGTTCGATGCCGCTGGCCTGTTCGCGGCTGGCGGTATCAATTTCACCCATGATGGAGGCCACTCTCTGCACTGAAGTAACAATTTCATCCATGGTTTTTCCGGCCTGATGCGCTATCTGGCTACCGATTCTGACCTTTTCGACCGAATCATTAATCAGGGTCTTGATTTCCTTGGCGGCACTGGCCGAGCGTTGCGCCAGATTGCGCACTTCGGTCGCCACTACCGCAAAGCCACGCCCTTGTTCACCGGCGCGCGCCGCTTCCACTGCCGCATTCAGGGCCAGAATATTGGTCTGGAACGCAATGCCATCGATCACGCCGATAATATCGACAATCTTGCGCGAGCTGGCATCGATCAAATCCATGGTGCGCATCACCTGCGTCACCATTTCACCGCCCTTGCTGGCAACTTGCGAGGCCCCGCTGACCAGCGCATTGGCCTGGTCTGCGCTTTCGGCATTTTGTTTCACGGTGGCGGTTAATTGTTCCATCGAGGAAGCGGTTTCTTCCAGCGAACTGGCCTGGGCTTCACTGCGCGCCGACAAATCGCTGTTGGCTGTCGCAATTTGCGCCGCCGCATCGGTAATGGCATCGGTGCCGTGGCGCACTTTTTGTACCACGCTGGAGAGTTCATGCCCGATGCCATTCATGGCATGCAGCAGGCGGCCAATTTCATCATGGCCGTCACTGTCCACGCTGACGCTCAGATCACCGGTTGCCAACTGGGTGGCGGCTGCGGTCGCTACGCCGAGCGGCACGCTGATGGTGCGGTGAATGACCGGATACATCAGCCCTGCCATCAACAATACCATCACCAGCCCGACCAGCGAAAAGCGCAGGCGCAAGGCATTTGATTCTTCAGTAATCTCATCAATATAGGTGCCGCCACCAATCACCCAGTTCCAGCCCTTGATATGGGCAAAGGCGCTGACTTTTTCGCGCGGCGAGCTTTCGCCCGGATTGAGCCAGGGGTAGCGGATCAGGCCGGTTTTCTTTTCCAGCATTTCGCGGATGAAATGGCGGCCATTGCTGTCCTTGGCATCCAGAAAAATCTTGCCTTCCTGGGCCGGATGCAGGGTCAAGGTGCCATATTCTTTGCCTTCCTTGGCATTGAGCGCAAAGAAATACCCGGTTTTGCCGATTTTAATGGCCCGGATTTTATCCTTGAAGGCTTTCACCTGGTCGCTGAAATCCGCCCCCACGTACAAGGCCCCGATGATTTTGCCATCGGCCGCTTTGATCGGGTCGTATTGGGTCATGTATTCCTTGCCAAACAAAACCGCCATGCCGGAAAACGATTCGCCTGCGTTCAGGCGGGCAAAGGCCGGGTGCTGGTGATCCAGCGCCGTGCCTACTGCGCGTGAGCCATCTTCTTTTTTCACCGAGGTGCTGATGCGGACAAAATCGTCACCACTTCTGACAAAGATGGTGGCAGTCACCTTGGTGAGGGCGGTAAATTTGTCGGGCAGGGTGAAATCCAGGTTCAGATCGCTTTCGCCATTTTTCAGCACCGGTAGCGGTTTGCCTGCCACATCCACGGTTTTGCTGGGGTCGAGCGAAATATTTTCTGCCATCGATGCGCGAAATATCCGCGCCTTGGTTGCCACTTCCTGCTGCAGGCTGCTATTGAAGGTATCAATCATATCCACCAGCAAGGTGGTTTTT
>JBDLSU010000755.1:0-5257 GCA_039799405.1 Pseudomonadota bacterium
TGCTGGCGGCGATGGCGCGCCAGGCCGGGCAGCGGGTTGGTTATTGTTGCACCGACGGCGTGGTAATTGATGGCGCGCAAATCGAAGCAGGCGATTTTTCCGGCCCGGCCGGTGCGCGTGCGGTGTTGCGGCAACCAAACATTGATTTTGCGGTGCTGGAAGTAGCGCGCGGCGGTATTTTGCGCCGTGGCCTGGCGCTGGAGCGGGCGCAGGTGGCCTTGCTAACCAATGTCAGCCCCGAGCATTTTGGTGAATACGGTATCGATAGTATTGAAGATTTGGCCGAAGTCAAACTGGTGCTGGCGCAAGCGTTGGGGCCGAAAGGCACGCTGGTGCTGAATGCTGATGATGCCTTGTTGCTGGAATTTGCCAACCGGGCCGCCAGTCAGCTAACCTGCCAGATCGCACTGTTTGCGCTGGATTACGCGCATCCGGCCTTGCAGGCGCAGCGCGCGCGGGGCGCTGCTTGTTGCGGTGTGCAAAACGGCCATTTGTTGCTGTATTGGGGCCAGCAGGAATATGATCTGGGCCTGGTTGTCGCGATGCCCTTAACAGTGGGCGGCAGCGCGGGCTACAACATTGCCAACTGCGCGGGTGCGGCTTTGAGTGCGGTCGCTGCCGGGATCGCAATCGCTGACATCGCCCAGGTGCTGGTGCAGTTTGGTGCCAGCCGACATGACAATCCGGGGCGGCTGGAGCGTTGGGATTTGCCGGACTTGACGGTGTTGATGGATTATGCGCACAATCCGGAAGGTTTGGCAGGGCTGATGACGGTGGCGCAAAGCTTGTTGCAACAGCGCCAGCAAAATGCGGAATCAGCCGTGGCTGGCCGCATCGGCTTATTGCTGGGGCAGGCCGGTAACCGCAGCAATGAGGCGATTGCCGATCTGGCGCAGGCAGCGGCCAGCTTTGCGCCTGCGCACATTGTACTCAAGGACATTACTGGCTATATGCGCGGTCGTATGGCGGGGGAGGTGCCGCAATTATTGCA
This sequence comes from Pseudomonadota bacterium, assembly GCA_039799405.1. Taxonomy (GTDB): domain Bacteria; phylum Pseudomonadota; class Gammaproteobacteria; order Burkholderiales; family Burkholderiaceae_D; genus CAMBDR01. The sequence continues at coordinate 992 of JBDLSU010000755.1, forward strand.
GGCGCAATTGCTGGTTTGCGGCATGGATGCATCACAAATTGAATTGATTTTGCCAGAAGTGGAAGCGGCGCAAGCCTTGCTGCGCTGGGCCAAAGCGGGTGATGTGTTGGTGCTGCCAGTGCATGACCAAAGCTCGAAACAGGCGATGCAGGCCACGCTGGATGCCTTGCAGGCGTCGGGGTGGCACGCAGGCCAGACCTTGCCCGCGCTGGTCGCGGAGGAATATTCACAAGGAAATACACCATGAACTATGTTTTGGCAATTCACGGCGGGGCCGGTACGATTCAACCCGGGGTGGATGAAACGCCCTATCACGCAGCCTTGCGCGAAGCGGCCGCAGCGGGCGAGGCGGTGCTGGCGGGCGGTGGCAGTGCGCTGGACGCGGTAACGCAGGCGGTGCAGGCGCTGGAAGACTGTATTTTGTTTAATGCCGGGCGTGGCTCGGTGTATACCAGCGATGGCGTACACGAGATGGATGCCATTGTCATGGACGGCAGCAAGCTGACGGCCGGTGCGGTGGCCGGGGTGGCAACGGTGCGCAACCCGGTGTTGCTGGCGCGTGCGGTGATGGAAAAATCGCCTTGCGTATTATTGGCGGGCAGCGGGGCCGAACGCTTCGCGCGAGAGCAAGGGTTTGAGGCAATGGCCCCGGAGTATTTTGCTTCGAAAGCACGGCTGGCGCAGTTGCGTCAGGCCCAGGCGGCTGGTAGTGGCAGTGTGCTCGATCATGATGGTGCCAGCCAACTGGCGCAAGCCGCTGCAATCGAGCCCGCCAAGCCGGAACCGCTGGATCCGGATCGCAAATATGGCACGGTTGGTGCGGTAGCGCTGGATCGGCACGGCAATCTGGCCAGTGCGGTGTCAACTGGCGGCATGACCAACAAGCGCCCGGGCCGGATTGGCGATACGCCCATCGTTGGCGCGGGCTGTTATGCCAATAATGCCAGCGTGGCGGTGGCGGCAACCGGTTCCGGTGAATATTTCATGCGCGCAGTGGTAGCGCATGATGTGGCGGCGCGCATGCAGTATGGCGGGGCGACTCTGGCCGAGGCCAGCCATGCGGTGGTGCATGACAAGCTGGTGGCGCTGGGGGGCGATGGTGGCATTATTGCGATCGGGCGCGACGGGGCGCTGAGTATGCCGTTTAATACCACCGGCATGTATCGCGCTTCGGTACGCGAAGGCGAGCCGATTGTTACCGCAATTTTTGCTTGAAACCAGCGCTTTGGCGCGGTTGTTGTCATTATTTACAGCAATAGATCGAATATTTCCGTGTTGCAATCAGGTCGTGGCAACAAATGCTGCGGTTTTTTGCCGGGAATCACCCTATAATAGGGGATCATTTTTCCAAGATCATCCCCTATGTTCAGTTATCGCCACGCTTTTCACGCAGGTAATCATGCAGATGTATTAAAACATCTGGTGAGTATCCATATTTTGAATTACCTGAATCAAAAGCCGGGGCCGTATCAGTATGTGGATACCCATGCCGGTGCTGGTGCCTATGAACTGGACGGGCGCTTTGCCACCAAGAGCGGGGAAGCGGAGACCGGTATCAATCGCCTCTGGACCCGTACCGATTTGCCGCCTGCGGTGGCGGAATACGTAAATCTGGTGCGGCAACTCAATCCGGACGGCAAATTGCGCTTTTACCCTGGTTCGCCCTATCTGGCCGATTATTTGGCGCGGGATGATGACAAATTGCGGCTGTTTGAGATGCACACCAGCGACAGCCGCTTGCTGCTGGATAATTTCTTCAAAGAAGCACCCGGCTCGACCGCTGCGCGCGGCGGTGCGCGCTCGCGTGGGCGGCGTGTGATGGTGCAGGTGAGCGATGGCTTTGCCGGGCTGAAGGCATTGTTGCCGCCGCCATCGCGCCGTGGTTATGTTTTGATCGATCCGCCGTATGAAGATAAAAACGATTACCGCTTCGTCAAGGATGCGATTGCGGATTCACTCAAGCGTTTTCCCACTGGCACGTATGCGGTGTGGTATCCGCTGCTCAACCGCAGTGAGTCGCGCCAGTTGCCGGAGCGCCTGAAAAAGCTGCCTTGTGCCTCGTGGTTGAATGTGACGCTGACCATCGGTTCGCCCAGCCCGGATGGCTTTGGCTTGCACAGCAGCGGTATGTTTGTGATTAATCCACCGTGGACGATGGAGGCTTTGCTCAAGGGCTGTATGCCGTATCTGGTGGCGGTGCTGGGGCGGGATGGCGGGGCCGGGTATACGCTGGAAAGTGGTGAAGCGCTGCCAGCAAAAGTTCGCGCCGCATCGTGATTGACAGGTTTCAGGTTGGCTGGGTAGTATTTGCTTTAAGTGACATCACCGGATTTTTCTGATCAAGTAATGGATAGCACTATGACCGAATCGAGCGCAAGTCATCACCCGCTGGTAAGGGATTTCTTTCTGGGGCGTCAGCCGATTTTGAATCGCGAGCAAAATCTGTTTGCCTATGAATTGCTGTTTCGTAGTGCCCGCACCGGGGCGGTCACGGTGGAAGATGACTTGTCGGCCACTGCTGCCGTAATCGCGCATGCGGCCGAATTGGGCATGGATCATGTGATTGGCGACCGGGTAGGCTTCATCAATGTGGATGCAGCGGTGCTATTGAGCGATATTGTGCAGGTGCTGAACCCGAAAAAAGTGGTGCTGGAAATTCTGGAAACCGTGAAAGCTACGCCGGAACTATTGGCCCGTATCGTGCGCTTACAGGAGCTGGGTTACCGTTTTGCGCTGGATGATGTGATCCACAATACCGAAGATGTACAACAGTTTTTGCCGCTGGTCGAGATCGTCAAAATCGACATTATGAACATGCCTTCGGCCCAGTTATCGCAACTGAGCTTGCGCTTTCGCATTGAAAAGAAAAAGCTGCTGGCCGAAAAAGTGGAAACCCAGGAAGAATTTGAAAGTTGCCTGGCGCTCGGCTTTGACTATTTCCAGGGCTATTATTTTGCCAAGCCGGTGGTGTTGAGCGGCAAGAAAATCGCCTCGTCTGAAATGGCGATTTTGCAGTTGATGGCCTTGATTAATTCCGACGCTGATAGCAATGTGCTGGAGCGTAGTATCAAACAGGATGCCGCGCTCAGCTTGAACTTGCTGCGTCTGGTGAATACCCCGGCGGCAGGGGCCAAGAGCCGGATCGAGACCTTGGGTCAGGCGCTGGCGATTCTGGGGCGGCGGCATTTGCAGCGCTGGCTGCAAATTTTGCTGTATGCCAAACCCGGCCGCAGTGCGGCGTTTCAGGATCCGTTGCTGTTGATGGCTACCACCCGTGGCAAGCTGCTGGAATTGATCGCGCAAAAAGTCAAACCGGGTCAGCGCAATATCGCCGATATCGCATTTACGGTTGGCATCATGTCGCTGATGGATGTGTTATTCCAGATGCCGATGGAAGAAATTCTGACCAAGGTATCGGTGGCGGACGAAGTGGCCGAGGCATTGATGTCGCGCAAGGGCTGGTATGGCGCGATGCTGAAACTGGCCGAATATAACGAACACGTTGATACCGCGCTGCCCTTGATTTTGCCGAGCCTGAATCAATTGCAATTGAGTGTGGAAGACTGGTATCAGTTGCAACTGGATGCATTCGACTGGGTGGCAAGCATCAATTGAGTTGGCTTAATGGGCGGGCTTATTGAGCTGGCTTATTGGCCCGATTAGTTTGCCAACAGCAAAAACACGCTCGGCTTTTTGTGAAAATCCGGCAGACCCTGGCTGGCAATTTGCTTTTTCCACTGTGCCACGCTGCGGCTCTGGATGCGTTCGCTGCTCAGGCTTAAATCGGTCGCCACGCAAATCAGGGTGCTGGCGGCGCAACTGGCGAGCATGGCTTCCAGCATGGCGGCGTTGCGATACGGTGTTTCAATCAATAACTGGGTTTGTTGTTCCTGGCGCGAACGATTTTCCAGTTCTTTCAAACGCTTGCTGCGCAAGGCAGCATCGGTTGGCAAGTAGCCATTGAAGGCAAAACTCTGGCCGTTCAGACCACTGCCCATCAACGCTAATAATAATGAGGATGGCCCCACCAGAGGCCGCACCGGAATATTTTGCTGGTGTGCCAGTCGTACCAGATTGGCACCGGGGTCGGCGACCGCAGGTACCCCGGCTTCAGAAATCAAACCGGCATCCTGGCCTTGCAATAGCGCTTGTAGCAGGGCGGGCAGGGCGCTGGCCGGGGTGTTGACGTTGAGTTCTTCAATGCGGATTTCTTGCAAGGGTTTGGCCAGTGGCTGTTGGGTTGCCAGCAGCTTCAAAAAGGCGCGC
>JBDLSU010000756.1:0-7597 GCA_039799405.1 Pseudomonadota bacterium
CGATTTACCGGCCCCATTATCGCCAAGAAAAACATGCCAACCCGCTCGTGCATCAGCGTCACCCAATTCCCAGATGAAATGGGCAAGCGACTTAATATTTTCCAACTCGATTTTGGTGATGTGCATGGCTAACAATGGTTCGATCAATGTATGCACATTGTACATTCCGATCATGTCCGCAATTCGGCTGTTTGCCATAAAACTTTGCCATCGCAAGCAGTGGGCAATACCTGTAACCCGCCAAAGGCCATTTACTGGTGCGGTGCTATGTGCATCCGGATGGGTTCAAGATGTTTGAGGAAGAGACATTCTGTGCTAGAATTCGGCCCAAGGCGATTCGAGAGCGAGTGAAATACGAACGTGCTGCCCAAAGAAATTTGGGTCCTGCGGATAGCGGGGGTAACAGAATCTCGCAAGGCAAGCCTAGCTTGCCGGAAAAAGGCCCTGCGGGGCCTTTTTCTTTTTCTTCGCCGGTTTTGGCTTCTTTGTTTTAGGCGGGAATACCCCGGCGATTTGGCCAGCCAGTGACGAAAACCGCCAGTTTTGTGCGTTGGGCTTGGCCACCAGCGGCTTCAAATAGGCACTTTTCACGAACATACGAACAGCCGGTACCCTGGCCTGCTTGTTCTTCTCCAAGTTGAAAAAAATCGAATAGCTTTGCGGTCCCTGTAGGGAGGCCAAGGTGATATGCGCCGCGTAGGTGTAGCTCTCGTCCGCGTTGTAGATCTTCCCTTGCAGCAAGGCCTGCATCAGTCGAGGCAGGTGTAAGGAACACTCATACCGCAATGTATCAAATGCGCGCTGCTCGCCCTTGTACGTGTAGCGGTGATCCGGCTGATGCACGAGAACATCGAATTCTTCGGTAAAGCAGTGACATCCAAAAGTGACGTGCATGTCAATGGCAAGGTTTCCCTGCGCATTGAGGGGAACCTTCATCTGCGCAGGCTGCAAGTGTCCAAAGGTGTAAAGCCGCCCTTGGAATTGCTTGTTGGGGAAATTACTCATCCTTGGCCTCGCTCGCCTTCTTCTTGATACGCGCCAGACCGCCCGGCTTCGCAACATTGAGGGCCTGCGCCTTGGCTTGCTCAACCAGGCATCCAAGGCGCAAATTGAAGCCTGGTTTGATCATGCGATTGCGGCAGCGACGCTGGAAGAAGTGTTTCAGGATCTGGCGCATTGATCTGGCGCATTGACCCGGCGCACTGCCGGATTGCAGATTAAATCCCCAGATTAGCCAGAATCAAGCCCAGTTCACGCAACGCGGGTTCCAGCTTGGGGTGATTGGCGGCGAATTGGGCGGTGATTTCCTGGGTGCGCTCGGCCAGGCCGTAGGTGGTGGAGGGTTCTGGCTCATTGCTGGCGGGTTTGTCCAGCAGTTCCTCGATGTCGCTGTTGAGCACATGCAATAATTGACGCAGTTCGCTGTCAACTTGTTCGGTGCCTTCCAGATGACTGTGCAGGGATTTTAACGATTTCTTTAAGTGTTCGGTATCCATGGTTGCGCCGCTTTGCTGTGGTTGAAGGTTCAAATTTTACTCGCTTTCGGCGACACATCCGGCTTCCATCTGCGGCTTTATGGGAGGGCGTTCCTTAGCGCTCCTAATGTGCGGTTTTTTCTCCCGGTTTGTGTTCTTGTACCAGCACGAAGGGCGGCACCACAGTGGCCCATAGCAGCGCATCGTGTTCCAGCCAGTTTTGCGCCTGCGCATCGCTGGCCTTGGCGACCTGGCCCTGGATCAGCCAGCTTTGCACCAGCGTCTTGTTGTCGAATGAAAATTGCAGCGCTACTTCGATCAAATCCAGTTCATTACTCACCCATACCACACTGCCGGCGGCAAAATGGCGCTGTAGCTCGTGCCATGGCAGGCGCGCGGTTTCCTGGTTGAGTTTTTTACGGCGTGCGTCGGACTCGCTCATCATGTATCCTGTCGAAAAGGTCGGGGTGGGTGCCGGGCTGCACAACCAGGGCACCGGGATTTCCGGCGCGTTTTCTTCACAGGACGAGTATGCAAAGCGAGTTGTCAGCGGCACAAATTGCCGCACATTGTACCGAAAACACCCGGCAAACGGTGGCGCTGGAGGTGGTGGCGCAAACCGGTTCGACCAATCTGGATTTGCTGGCGCGGTTGCAAACGCCTGCGCCGCAAGCGGGGCAGCCAGCCCTGGGTCAGCCTTTGCTGCGGCCGACGCTTCGGCGGCCGACGCTGCTGGTAGCGGAGCGCCAGACCGCCGGGCGTGGCCGGGCCGGGCGCACCTGGCATTCGGCCAGTGACGCCGCCGCTGGTGTGTCGCTGACCTTTTCGCTGGCCTGGCGCTTCGCCCGTCCGCTGCAAGATTTGCTTGGTTTGCCATTGGCGGTGGGGGTGGCGATTGCGGAAGCGCTGGAACAGCAATCGGTGCGGGTGCAGTTGAAGTGGCCGAATGATATTTTGCGCGACGGCCACAAGCTGGGTGGCGTCCTGATTGCCACCGTGAGCGAAAACCCGCAACAGCATTGGGCGGTGATCGGGGTCGGACTCAATCTCGCAGTTTCCAAAGAACTGGAGCAAAAGATCGGCCACCCGGTGGCGGATGCGCGCTGGCTGGCGCAACAAGACCGCAATGTGTTGATGGCGACCTTGCTTGATCATCTGGTGCAAGTGCTACAAACCTTTGAACAAACCGGGATGACGGCCTTTGTCGATTGCTGGAACCACTGGCATGCCTTTGCAGGCAAGCAAGTGCAAATACTGGATCAAGGCCAGGTTTTGCATCAGGGCGTGGCGCTGGGGGTGGATGCTATGGGGCGTTTATTGCTGGATGGGCCAGACGGGCAGGTGGCGGTGCTGGCGGGCGATGTGTCGCTGCGGGAGTCAACATGAACCAGCCAGCACACTTTTCTGCTGACGCTGCCAACTTGGCTCCGGGTTTATTGATTGATGTTGGCAATACCCGCATCAAATGGGCGGTAGCGGCACCCGGTGCGCCATTGGGTATCTGGCAGGCACAGGGGTTACTGGCGCATACGCTGGATCAGGCCGCTGTGCAAGCAGCGGCCAAGCAATGGCAAGCTGCGAAAGTTGGCGTGGCATGGATCGCGAATGTGGCCGGTAGTATCTTGCAGGCGCAGTTGCAGGCCAGCTTGCAGCAGGCCCTGGGGCCGGATCTTGCGGTGAACTGGTTTGCCTCCAGTGCCTTTGCTGCCGGCCTGCGCAATGGCTATAGCGAACCAAGCCGGCTCGGCTGCGACCGCTTTGCCGCTGCCATTGCGGCACGCGCGCGCTATCCGCAGCAAGCGATTCTGGTAGCCAATTGCGGCACGGCTACCACGCTCGATGCCATCAGCCCGGATGGTGTTTTTATGGGCGGGATGATTTTGCCCGGCCTTGGCACCATGGCCACATCCTTGAACCGGCAAACCGCACAATTGCCGGATGTGGATTACGCGCGCCAACACCCGCAACAGTTTTTGCCACAATTGGCGCTCAATACCGATTCAGCCATCATGAGCGGTTGTATTGCGGCGCAAATTGGTGCCATTGGCCAGGGTTTATCGTTGTTGCGTGCCCGATTTGGTGATGCGCTGTGTATACTCTCCGGCGGAGCGGCCCCCATAATCGGGGCGGCGCTGCTTGAACCGCATCAGGTGCTGGACGGATTGGTATTGCAGGGATTGCAAGTGCTGGCGGGCCTGAATGCCCGTCAGCCGGGCTAAACAGAGAGTATGTGATGATGAAATTTATTTTGTTTTTGTTGTTGCTGGCCAATGGCGGCTTGTTTGCTTACCATCAGGGATATCTGCAGGATGTGTTCCCGTCCAGCCACGAGCCACAGCGCTTGGCGCGCCAGTTGCATCCGGAAAAAGTGCGATTGCTGGCGGCCGATCAGGCCTTGATTCCGGCCAGCGCGGACGCCAGCGCCGCAGGTGCCTCTGACAATGCATCCACACCACCCGTCAGCGCCAGTGCATCCGCCAGCACCAACACTGGCAACGAAACCATCGCCTGTCTGGAAATCGGCGACTTTGGCGTGGCCGATGGCAAACGCTTTGAAACGGCACTGGCAGCGCTGGCACTCGGTGATCGCCAGACGCGTCGTAATGTGCCGGAAGTTTCCAGCTATGTGGTGTACATCCCGCCGCTGCCAAATAAAGAAGCCGCCGACAAAAAAGCCAGCGAATTGCGTTCGCTTAAAATCAGCGATTTTTTCATCATCAACGATCCCAATTCGCCCTTGCGCTGGAGCATTTCACTTGGCACTTTTAAGACCAAGCTGGCCGCCACGAGCCAACTGGAAATTTTGACCAAGCAAGGCGTGCGCAGTGCAGTTTTGGGCACGCGCAATAATGGCACTGGCAAATTGTCGTTTCAATTGCATAAATTGACAGCGGAAAATAAAACCGCATTAGATAACTTGCTACAAAAGTTTCCCGACCATCAGCCCAAAGCCTGTATCAAGTAGCTTGCCAGCGCCACCTGACCCCGATTTGCCGGATTTTTCCAAATCAAATTGACACCTGTTGAGCAGGTCAGATATGATGCATCTTGGCTATTTTTTTGCCTGAGTGATCAATATAAAATACAAGGAAACAGAGTGTTGCGTTTAAACAATATGAAAATCAACTCTTTGAAATATTTTTCTTTAGGTATTCTGTTTTTCTTTTTCTCTGTGGGAGTCAATGCGATGGGATTTTCAAAAGTGCTGTTTTCCAAGGTGCATGGCGTGGTGGTAAAGAATGGCAAACCGGTGTCTGATGCAGTGGTGACACGCCATTTTAACTTCGGCTGGACCGACGAAGAAAAAACGGAAAGCACCAAAACCGGCAAAGATGGTAGCTTTGATTTTCCCATCATCACCCGTTTCTCGATGGCAACTTCGCTGGTGCCGCATGAACCCAGTGTTTCGCAAACCATCAAGATTCAACATGAAGGCAAAGAGTATATTGCCTGGCATTTACTCAAACGCAACTACGACGACAATGGCGAATTAGGCAAACCCATTAACCTGATTTGCGAATTGACCCGTGAGCCGGACATCGACCCCAAAACCAAGGTGGCAGGTATCTGCAGCTTTCAATAAGCCGGGTCAGTAATCACAATCATTTGACAGGAGATTTTGAATGAACGAATTAAACCCATCAATGGCGGCGGGCATTGCCTCTGGCGTCTACACTTTGCGCAAGGACGCCGACTGGAACACCATGCAGGCTTTGGGCAAAAAGATTATTGATACCAATCTGGGCATTACCGATCAATTTTCGTTACAGCCAAGCGACCGTTTTAAAGGTACTTCGGGCGGTAACCTGATCCGCACTGAAGCTGGCTTTGGTTATTTGGCCGAAGGCGTGAATACCCGCAAAGGGGAGTTGCTGATCGGTATTCGCGGCACTGTACACGCGCTGGACTGGGTAACCGATCTGGCCCAGGCTTTGCGTCGCGGCCCTTCCGGTCATCCGGTACATGGTGGTTTCTTGCGTACTTTCGAATCGTTTGAGCCAGTGATTGGTGAATATTTGCGCCATGCCGGTTCGCTTTCCACCGTGCATGTGGTGGGTCATAGCCTGGGCGGCGCGCTGGCAACCCTGACGGCAGATTACCTGCAATTGCGCGGAATGAACGTCAAGCTGTATTCCTTTGGTTCACCCCGGGTCGGCACCAATACCTTCAGCCAATACCTGACCCAGAAGTTGAAGGCGGAAAATGTCTTTCGCGTCAGCAACCAGTCTGATCCGGTCACCATGGTGCCAATTTTCCCATTCTTCCACGTCCCCAACGATCAGGCGCAATATCTGATTCCGAGCTGGCATGGCATCAACCCGTTCAATCACATGATGGGGAAATATATCCCCAGCGTGGAAGGCAAAACCTGGGCTAATTTGAATGAACAAGCCAGCAAAAAATCCTGGTCAGAACAAGTCGAACTGTGGCTGGAATCGGCAGGCAGCAATAGTTCCGGCATCCAGATGTATTCGGCCAAAGCCTTGTGGATGATCATGAAAGCACTCAACTGGATCGTCGGCCAGGCCTTGCATGCGGTTGGTGTCGTAGCTGGTCTGGGTGCATTGGGGGTTGTGACAGTACTGGATCAACTGACCCAAATTTTGCATCAGGGCGTACTGGAATCGATAAAAATTGCCGAATGGGTCGGAAGCCTGATCGCCGGTATCATGAAATTCCTGGGACGCACCGTGGTCGCTGGGGCCAAAATGACAGCCAATTTCATTCGCTGGGTACTGGAATTGCTGTTTAAAACCCTGTCCACCATGGCCTATATGGCCTTGCATAACGCTAACAAATAAGCCCGCATCATCCGTCAGCAGTCAGTCCGGAACACAGGGTGTGCGCAACCAGCAAGCCGGGGAAGCCGTTAATGCCCCAGCTTGCTGCCTGGTCAAAATGGGCCGGGGGCGAATAGATGACGCGCTTTATCCCGTAGCCTAATCAGGCTTCCAGTTTGTTTTTAAGCAATTCTGTCAATTGTGCCGGATTGGCTTTACCTTTGCTGGCTTTCATGGCCTGGCCGATCAGGGCATTGATGGCTTGCACCTTGCCAGCGCGGTATTCTTCCACCGAACGGGCGTTGGCGGCCAATACGTCATCGACGATTTTTTCCAGCGCGCCACTATCGGAAATTTGCTTCAGGCCCTTGGCTTCGATCACTTTGTCAGCCAGATCGGCCGCACCAGACGGTGCTTCCCACATCGCGGCAAACACTTCCTTGGCAATTTTGTTGGAAATGGTGCCGTCAACAATGCGCTGCAGCAACAAGGCCAGTTGTTCCGGCCTGACTGTCGCTTGTTCGATTTCCAGATTGCTGCGGTTTAAGGTGGAGGCCATATCGCCCATTAACCAGTTGGCGCAGGCTTTGGCCTGGGCCGCCCCCGCTTTGGCCAGCACCGTTTCAAAATAGGCGGCCAGGGCTTTGGATTGGGTCAGGATCATGGCGTCATATTCGGGCAAGCCATACTGGCTGACAAAGCGCACACGCATCGCTTGTGGCAATTCCGGCATGGCGGCTTTGACGCTGGCGATCCAGTCTGCACCAATCAGGAGCGGCGGCAAATCCGGGTCGGGAAAGTAGCGGTAGTCTTGCGCGTCTTCCTTGGTGCGCATCGAACGGGTTTCTTTTTTGTCGGGGTCGTATAGCCGGGTTGCTTGTATCACCTGGCCACCGTCTTCAATCAATTCGATCTGACGCCGTACTTCATAGTGGATGGCTTCTTCCATGAAGCGGAAGGAATTGAGGTTTTTGATTTCGCAGCGGGTGCCATAGCTGGTGGCCCCCTTGACCCGCACCGAGACATTCACATCGCACCGGAACGAGCCTTCCTGCATATTGCCATCGCAAATGCCCAGCCACATCACCAGCGAATGCAGCGCCTTGGCATAGGCTACCGCTTCGGCGGCGCTGCGCATGTCGGGTTCGGTCACAATTTCCAGCAAGGGCGTGCCTGCGCGATTGAGGTCGATGCCAGTCATGCCCTGGTAGTCTTCATGCAGTGATTTACCGGCATCTTCTTCCAGGTGGGCGCGTGTCAGTTGCACCGTGCGCACCTGGTCGTCCAGCATGAAGCTGATCTGGCCGCCCTGCACCACCGGCAATTCAAACTGGCTGATCT
>JBDLSU010000757.1:0-4744 GCA_039799405.1 Pseudomonadota bacterium
CAGTGCCGCCTCGTCGATGGCGACTGGTAGCAATTTGGCCGGGCTGGATTTTGACTCGGTGCAGCGCGGTAACCCGGAAATGCAGCGACGCGCTCAGGAAGTGATTAATGCCTGCTGGGAAATGGGTGAACACAACCCGATTTTGTCGATTCACGACGTCGGTGCCGGTGGTTTGTCAAACGCATTCCCGGAAATGGCCAACGATGCCAAGCGCGGCGCACTGTTTGAATTGCGTAAAATCCCGTTGGAAGAAAGCGGCATGGCGGCCAAGGAAATCTGGAGTAATGAATCGCAAGAGCGTTATGTGCTGGCGATTGACCCGAAAGATTTGCCGCTGTTTGAATACTTGTGCCAGCGCGAGCGCAGCCCGTTTGCGGTGGTCGGTACTGCAACCGAACAACGCCAGTTGCAATTGTTTGATGCCGACAACAATCAATACCCGGTCGATATGGCAATGAATGTGTTGTTGGGCAAGCCGCCAAAAATGTTGCGCGATGTTAAACGCGTCACGCCCAACTTCCCGCCGCTGGATTTGACCGGTATCGATCTGCTGGAAGCGGCACAGCGCGTTTTGCGTTTGCCCACCGTAGCCGATAAATCCTTCCTGATAACCATTGGCGACCGTAGCGTCGGTGGCTTGTGCGTGCGCGACCAAATGGTCGGCCCGTGGCAAGTGCCAGTGGCCGATTGTGCCGTCACTGCACTGAGTTTTGAAGGCAATTTGGGCGAAGCCATGGCCATGGGCGAACGCACTCCACTGGCGGTGATCAATGCCGCCAGTTCCGGCCGTATGGCAGTGGGGGAGGCAATTACCAATATCGCAGCGGCCGCAATTGGTGATATTTCCGACATCAAGCTTTCCGCCAACTGGATGGCCGCTTGTGGTCAGCCCGGGCAAGACGTGGCATTGTTTGATACCGTGCGTGCCGTTGGCATGGAATTATGCCCGGCGCTCGGCATCAGCATTCCGGTCGGTAAAGATTCCCTCTCGATGCGCACCACCTGGCGCGATGCGGATGGCGATAAATCGGTCACTTCGCCAATTTCGCTGATCGTCACCGCGTTTTCTCCGGTTACCGACATCCGCCGCAGCCTGACCCCACAATTGCGCACCGATCTGGGCGACACCCGCTTACTGTTGATCGATCTGGGTCGCGGTAAAAACCGCCTGGGCGCTTCGGCGCTGGCGCAAGTGATGCAGCAACTGGGTAACCAGGTGCCGGATGTGGATAGTGCCGACGATCTGAAGGGCTTTTTCGCGGCGATCCAGCGCCTGAATCAGCAAGGCCAAATTCTGGCTTACCACGACCGTTCCGATGGTGGTGCTTTCGTTACCCTGTGTGAAATGGCGTTTGCCGGACACTGCGGTTTGTCGCTCAACATCGATATGCTGACGCTGGAAGGCGAGCATGCCAGCGACTGGGGCGATTCCAAGAACTGGGCCAGTCAGGTAGCCGAGCGGCGCAATGAATTGAGTCTGCGTGCCTTGTTCAGCGAAGAGCTGGGCGCGGTGATCCAGATTCGCGCCGATCAGCAAAGCGCGGTAATGCAAGTCTTGCGTGAATATAATCTGGGAGCCTGCAGCCATATTGTTGGTCAGCCCAATGCCACCGATGTGGTAGAGATCATGCGCGATGCCAAAACCATCTTCAGCCAGCCTCGCATTGAATTGCAACGTCTGTGGAGCGAAACCAGTTGGCGCATTGCGCGCTTGCGTGACAATCCGGCCTCGGCCGATGCCGAATATGATCGGGTACTGGAGCAAAATGATCCCGGCATCACGCCGCTTGTTCCATTTGACGCGCAAGAAAACATTGCCGCGCCGTTTATTGCCACCGGGGTGCGCCCACGTGTCGCGATTTTGCGCGAACAAGGCGTCAATTCGCATATTGAAACCGCTTATGTGATGCATCAGGCTGGCTTTAATGCGGTTGACGTGCATATGAGCGATTTATTGGCCGGACGCGCTGATCTGGCCAGCTTCCATGGCTTGATTACGGTAGGTGGTTTTTCCTACGGTGACGTGCTGGGGGCAGGCGAAGGCTGGGCCAAGACCATTTTGTTCCATCAGGAACTGGCGCAACAATTTGCGGCATTCTTTGGTCGTAGCGATACCTTTGGCCTGGGTATTTGCAATGGTTGCCAGATGATGAGCAATTTGAAATCGATGATTCCCGGTGCCGCGCACTGGCCCAAATTTACCCGCAACAAGTCCGAGCGTTTTGAAGGCCGCTTTGCCATGGTGGAAGTGCAGGAATCAAGCTCGATTTTCTTCCAGGGTATGGCGGGTATGCGTTGCGCCATTGCCATCGCGCATGGTGAAGGCTTTGCCGATTTTTCCCAGACCGGGAATATAGCTCAAGCGCAAGTGGCGTTACGCTTTGTCGATCATCATGGCGTAGCAACCGAGCAATATCCACTTAATCCGAATGGTTCGCCGCAAGGTATCACCGGAGTCACCAGTGACGATGGCCGCTTCAGTGTCATGATGCCGCATGCCGAGCGGGTTTTCCGCAGCGCACAACAATCCTGGTATCCGGATGGCTGGGGTGAATATTCACCCTGGATGCGTATGTTCCAGAACGCACGCAAGTGGGTTGGCTAAGGCCGGTGCTGGCTTGGCTGCGCTGATGCTCGCATTAAAATGGAGATAAGGTGGCAACATAGCCGCGGCTGACAATGTGACGTTGCTTTGACGCAGTCAAAACAAAACGCGGTAACGGGCAAACCGTTTACCGCGTTTTTTGTAAAGCCCTGAGCGGGACTTTTATCAACCTGTGGCAGGTGTGGGGGAACGACATTTTGGGGCGGGCCTAGCGCTGCTGATGATACCAGTCGCTCAGCTTTTCGTTGCTATGACGAAACTCGTCGATGACTTCCAGTGCGATAATTGCGCCAATGGCGCTCATTGCAGTTAAGAAAATAGCAGTTACCATGATCGTTTAAACCGCTTTTGGGCGGCCCCTCCAAGTGATGGCGACACCTGAAGAGTAGCAGATCAAACGCGGATTGCAAGTTTATTTGCGTTTTTTTGTTGCTAATTGTAAATCGCATGTTTGCTTAAGATAAGTTTTATTCAAGCAAGATGCGGGGTGTTTTTTGTCAAAATCAAAATCTTTTCGGCATCTTTAGCCTTTTCCAGTGAATTTTGTCCTTCTTTAACGAGGGGGCAAGTGATAGCCATGCGGGTACAAGGCGCGGCGACCATTGGTATGGGCTTTACAAATTTGATGCGGTTTGAGCATGAAGGGAGGCGATTGGTTGGTAAAAAGCGACACGGTGCTGGCAACCAGTATAAGGGCAACAGCAAACCGCAGCCAGTGTGCCGGAATCCCTGTGAAAATCATAGCGGGTGACAATAAGCATTGCGATAAGTGGTATGATCAGGTTCCATTTTTCGCTGGGGTTTGTCATGCCGGATTTGTCCCGCAGTATTCAAAATGAAGTAGCCAGCGGTTTGTCTGCTGCCAATGCACATATTTCTCCCAAGTATTTTTATGATCGACTTGGCTCGGTCTTGTTTGAAGCCATTTGTGAACTGCCGGAATACTATCCGACCCGGGTTGAGGCCGGGATTTTTGCCAACTATGCGGCAGAAATGGCACAAGCAATCGGTTCTGGCAGCGTCATGATTGATCTGGGGGCAGGTAATTGCGCCAAGGCGGCCAGTTTGTTCCCCAAACTTCATCCGGCCCAATATGTGCCAATTGATATTTCCGGTGAACATTTGCAGGACGCAGTTGCACGGTTGCAGCAGCGCTTTCCCCATATTGAAATGACGGCGTGGCAAGCTGACTTTTCAACCCAACTGCACTTGCCGGACGAGGTGCGTAGCGAACACCGGTTGTTTTTCTATCCTGGCTCGTCCATCGGGAACTTTGAACCGGATGCTGCATTGCAATTTTTGCGTCAGTTACGCGCTGCCTGCAGAAATGACAGGGACGGCAGCATGGGCAACCCCGGCAATATTGGCGGGGGTATCCTGATCGGTGTCGATTTGGTCAAGCCGGATACCGTGCTCAATGCAGCCTATGATGATGTTCTGGGCGTGACAGCGGCATTTAATTTGAATAGTCTGCGTCATCTCAACCATTTGCTGGGCAGTGATTTCGATTTGCGCCAATGGCAACATCTGGCCTTTTTTAACGCCGCACAAAGCCGTATCGAAATGCATTTGCAGGCCCGTGTGGCACAAACCGTCAGTTGGCCAGGCGGCCAGCGCCATTTTGCGGCGGGGGAGCGGATTCACACCGAAAACAGCTATAAATACACAATGCAATCTTTTCTGGATTTGCTGGAGCAAGCAGGATTTGGCCGTGCCAAATACTGGTGCGATGAAAACCGCTGGTTTGCCGTATTTCATGCCCATGCCATTTGAAGGATGAGTCGCATGCCTGAGCAGATCGACCTTTCCCTGTTTGCAAGCTGGCAGGCCACACGCCAGCGTTCGCTGGCTCTGGCGCAGCCCCTCTCACCAGAGGATTGTGGCGCGCAATCAATGCCCGATGCCAGCCCACTCAAGTGGCATCTGGCGCATACCAGTTGGTTTTTTGAAACCTTTATTCTTGAGAAATTTTCCCCGGAATTATTGCCAGACTGGCAGGCATTTGATCCGGCATTTCGCGTGTTGTTTAATTCTTACTACAACGGCGTAGGGGAAAAACACCCGCGACCGCAACGTGGCTTGTTGACGCGTCCCGGTTTGCAACAGGTGTTGGCCTATCGCCAGCATGTCGATCAAAGT
>JBDLSU010000758.1:0-2528 GCA_039799405.1 Pseudomonadota bacterium
GGCCGATTGCCTGCTCGACTCGGTGGCCGAAGTGGAAGCCTCGGGCATTCCTTATTTTCTGGTAGGCCATGTGGGTGACGGCAATTTCCACTTTGGCTACCTGATCGATCCGGAACAACCCGCCGAGCGCGAAACCGCCGAAACACTCAATCACCAATTGGTCGCCCGTGCGCTGCGCCTGGGTGGCACCTGCACCGGTGAGCATGGCATTGGCCTGCACAAAATGGGATTTTTGGTGGATGAAGCCGGCGCGGGTGCGGTGGACATGATGCGCACCATCAAACGGGCACTGGATCCACACAACATCATGAATCCGGGCAAGATTTTCACTTTTGACCGGCGTTTTGATTAAATCGGCATTTGAGATTTGAAAACCAGCAGCGCTGATTGATAAATGCAATCGGCAAAACCAGCAAATACGGAAAAATCAGCGATTTCCCAAGACGCACAGGCGTACCATCCCACCATCAGTTAGGGAGCGTCTTGTGAGTTTTGAATGTACACATTGCCAATCACTGGAGATCGCGCGTGCGCCGAGATCCTGGTGGATGCGGTTTTTTTCCGGTTCGCGGCTGTATCGGTGCAGCGATTGCCGCACCACCTATTTTTTCCGCACGCCAGACCACTATTGGCGGTTTTGCCTTCAACACCCGTCCAGCCGACCCGATCCAGCGGAAGCGTCCGGCTCCGGGCTCTAACTCGGCGTCCGCCGCAGCGGCTCAGACCAGGCGCTTGAGTTTTTCAATCAGCCCGTTGATTTCGTCGAGTGATCCGAACTGAATGGCGATTTCACCCTGGTCTTCCATGCGCCCGTAGCGCTTGACGCGTTTTTTAACCCGCACCTCCACTGTGGCGGTCAGCAAATCCGACAGCTCGTCCTCGATCCGTTTGAGGTCGCGGGATTTTTCTTTTTTGGGTTTGCTGGCCACCAGCGTGAATTCGGCCGCCCATTTTTTGGACAAACTCTCCGCCTCCCGCACCGACAATTTGCGCGCTGCAATCTGATTGGCCGCAGTGATCTGGGTGGCTTTGTCGAGTGCCAACAATGCGCGGGCATGCCCCATGTCGAGATCACCCGCCATCAGCATGGTTTGCACCGGTTCGGCCAGATTGAGCAGGCGCAGCAGATTGCTGGCCGCACTGCGTGAGCGGCCCACGGCCTGGGCCGCCGCTTCGTGGCTCAGGCCAAACTCGCGTACCAGGCGCTGCAAACCTTGCGCCTCTTCGAGCGGATTGAGGTCTTCGCGCTGCATGTTTTCAATGAGTGCCATGGCCGCAGCCGAGGCATTGGGCACATCGCGCACCAGCACAGGCACCGTGTCCAGACCCGCCAGCCGGGCTGCACGAAACCGACGCTCGCCCGCAATGATTTCATACACCGCACGCGCGCCGCGTTGGGTCAGCCCCTGCCCTTGCGCCGACTCGAACGCCGCCAGCCGGGCCAGGCCATCCGCCTCCTCCAGCCGCCGCACCAGGATGGGCTGCATGATGCCCTGGGCACGGATGCTTTCCGCCAGCTCATACAGTGCGCCCTCGTCCATGCGGGTGCGTGGCTGATAGGTGCCGGGCACCAGATCGGTCAGCGCCAACACACTGGGGGTGTCGTCCGACGCGCTGGCGGTTTCGGTGACACGGGGGCCCAGCAAGGCGTCGAGTCCGCGGCCCAGGCCTTTGGGTTTTTGAGTTGCCATGAGATGTCAGCCTTCTGGTGTGAGCAATAGGGATGTAGGAGTGTCGTCCGCCAGCTTTTGCCCTTGGGGCTGGACCGGAAACCGGGTCTGGGCTTGCATCTGGTGCAGCACATCGAGTCCGAACGGCCAGTGCCCAAGCCCAGACTCGGCATTCAGATGACCCGCCGTGGTGCCTGCATCGATCAGGTCACTGCCCCAGTCACGGGCAAACCCGACAACACGTGCCCAGTCGCAATACGGGTCGTTGTGGCAAGCCACCACCCGGCTGGGGAAAGGCAGCCGTACGCGCGGCACCGGCGACCAGCTGGGCAGCAGGGGCCTGAGGTCTTCGCGCTCGGGATCACCCGGAGCCACCAGCAAGGCGCCGGCCACACGGTGTGTCTGGGTGGAATGCGCCGCCCAGGCCGCCACCTGTATGCACCCCAGGCTGTGGGCTACCAACCAGGCGGGTTGTGTCAGCTTGAGCAGCGTTTCTTCAAGGCGGATGATCCAGTCGCCGCGCAGCGGGCGCATCCAGTCGTGTTCGTCGACCCGCAAAAACCCGTGCTCCCGCTCCCACAGGCTCTGCCAATGGTCCGGACCGCTGTTGTGCCATCCCGGCAACAACAGCACCGATTGGGGGTCAATTGTTGGTTCAAAATTCATAGCTACAAAAGCTTATATATAAAGCGCCGGAGGTCTATTAGATGCTTGAAACTCGTGCCACCATCTCGTGGGCAAATTCCACAAATGCTTGACTGCCCTTGGCAGACGGATCAAACACCACACCGGGCAGACCATAGCTCGGTGCTTCGGCCAGGCGAACATTGCGGGGAATCACCGTTTTGAACAGCTGCC
>JBDLSU010000759.1:0-3301 GCA_039799405.1 Pseudomonadota bacterium
CGCAAATGTCGGACGGTGCTGGTGCCCTGATTCTGGTCTCGGAAAAAATCCTGAAAGAACACAACCTGACCCCGTTGGCACGTTTTGCCAGCTTTGCCGTGCGCGGTGTACCACCAGAAATCATGGGTATCGGCCCGAAAGAAGCCATCCCCGTGGCGTGCCGCCATGCTGGTATTACGCAAGACCAACTGGACTGGATCGAACTCAACGAAGCCTTCGCCGCACAAGCATTGGCGGTGATTCAGGATCTGGGTCTGGACCCAAGTAAAGTCAACCCGATGGGCGGCGCGATTGCGCTGGGTCACCCGCTGGGCGCAACCGGTGCCATTCGCGCCGCCACCACCATTCACGCGCTGCGTCGCACCAATGCCAAATACGGCATGGTCACCATGTGCGTGGGTGCGGGTATGGGCGCAGCCGGGATTTTTGAACGGATGTAAGCCCGAGGTAAGGCAGGAGAAACGTATCACCCTGCCGGGCTTGGGTCTGGCAGCAAAAAAGCCGCGTTTGCGGCTTTTTTTGCGTTCGGGGGGGCTTTATTGAACTGGCGCGCTGGCTTTTTGTACGGCCTGGCTTTTTTGATGGGCGCGGTATTTGGCCGCCAACTCAGCGCGCCTGGTCGTTTGCTGCGCCAGCATTTGCCGCGCCAGCGCAACCTCGCCCAGTTCCATCGAGCGTTCCATATGGCGGCTGCCGCGCAATGCAAGTTGACAATCGAGCTCGATTTTCTTTGCGCCGGTGGCGGTGCTGCTGGCTTGCTGCGCGTTATTGTCCGAAAGTTCGCGCATGATCTCCAGCATGGCGTAAAACTCTTCATCCAGTTCGGCCAGCTTTGGCTCCGGCCAGCCCAGTTTGTGCGCCATCAGTTTACCGATGCCATGGCTGATCAGCATCGCGTCATCACTGAGCAGCTTGCGCGCAATGCCATCGCATACCTGGCGCCGGTTAGCATCGCGCAATGCCTCCGGCTTGCAACTGACCAATACATTCTGGAAAGCCGGCAGTGCCAGATTGGTATAGCCGTTTTGGCCGTACAGCATGAAGGCAAACTGCACAAAAGGATCATTCAGTTTGTCCCGTTCCCGTTGTTGAAACTGCGCCAGCGACAAGAGACCAGCATCAAACTTTTTGGCCTGCGACAAGCGAAACAGCGCATCATCCAGTGCCGCTTTGGTGCCAGCTTGCGGGCTGGTACCAAGTTCACTGATCAGATACAGCAAGGCCGAGCCATTATCCGGATCGCGGTGTACCCATTGCGCCGCGCTAATTTGGCCGCAGTAGCCACTTTTGCTGCCAGCACCGACGCTCTGGCAAGCATGAAATGCCAGCGCGTAAATTTGCGGATCAGCAGAATTGAGCGCCAGCCTGGCCAGTGCATTCAATTGTTGCCAGCCCGGGTTAGCCGCCATCGCCGCCTCTGCCGCTGGGCAGTGTTGGTTCTTTTCACACAGCGGCTTGCCTTCGGCGTCGGTGAAATCGCTTTGTGGTTTGTAGGTTTGCGCCAGCAAAAAATGCGCCGCAGCCTGATCGACCCCGGTTTGATTTTGGCTGATTTGGGTGAGTGTTTGCTTGAGCCGCAACCTGGCTACCGCATCCGCATCGGCCAGCGCTTGCCCCTGTCGTTCTTCGGATTCAAACTTGCCTGCAATACTGGCCAGATGCGCGCACACCGCCGCATCCTGCTTGGGCGGGGTAGCAGCGCTGCTGGTTGCCAGGTTGGTAGCAAGGGTGGTGCTGGCAGGCGCAGGCGGTGCGGTAGCGGTGGATGTTCGGGAAGATTGTGACGGCGCTAGCGGCATGCCCGTCGATGCCGCGCCCGGCGCACTCGCTGGCAATGGTGGCGCGGGGGCAAAGGCAAAATACAGTGCCAGGCCAAGGGCACCCAGAATGCTGGACAAGCCAATAATGCGAAATGGAGTCATGGATGAGCGATAGATTCGGAACGCGCGGTTGGTCGATTGTGCCATATTTTTGCTGGAGACAAGGTTGGTGCATGGTAATTCATGGCAGCTTGCCTGTGCTAATCAAATGAAAATTACCGGAACCTCCCAATTTAAGTGGCATTATACAGCCAGTCATTTTTCATTTTACGATGTTCATAAGATCATAATTTTTGATTCAATAGATGTTGAATTGCTATCGCCAATTTTCCAGGAAAAACCATGTCCAGAAAAACTGCCGCCGCCATCTATCAAATTAAAATTACCCTGCAAGGCATCAGACCGCCAATCTGCTGGCGACCTTGGCTGACTCCAAGCACGAAGAGCATGAAGCCATGCGCGAGTGGCACGGCGATGACTTTGACGCGGCTGAATTTGATCTGGCGAAAGTAAATCAATACGTGACGACAATACGGGTTTGATCGGGGCGCGTAGCCCGGGGCGCGTAGCCCGGGGCGCGTAGCGCCGGGGCACGTGTGCAATCGCTACCGGGAACTATTGCAGAAGTTGATAATTGAAAATTAATAGAGAAATCGTGAGGTAATCCACCATGGGCCAATCCCTTTGTTTATCCTTGGTCACAACAGTGACTATTGCCAAATCACCCAAACATACCCTTTCCCCGCCAGAGATGGAAGCACTCATCAACACCGAATTTCCGCTTGATCTGGCCTTGTTTGATTTGTTGGAAAATGAAGCGGGCTATCAATGGTCAATCAAGCCTGCGGTATTGCAAAGCGGATTATTACCGTTTCTGGCGCAATTTTATCCCTCGTTTTACCGCCACAAAGAGGCCATTGCCGAGTATCAGGATTTGCTGGCCCAATTGCATGCTGATGCCGATCTCAGTCAATGGCTGGAACGCGCCCGGCGCAAGGAAAAAGTCTGCTTCCAATACGATACTTACGCCACCCCGGCCTATTTGCGCTATCCCGCCAACCGCTTTGGGGAGCCGTTGGCGGTCGGCTTTGATGGCATTATTCTCGCCATCACTGGCAACATCTATCTGGAAACCTACGGTGGTTTTCTGCGTTATTTTGCCGAAAGTGTCCAAATGCGGTTTAGTGCTTTCCCTTTGGCAAGTTGTTTGAAGGTGTATATTTCCGGCTGATGCAAAAGGTGTTACGCCTTGAGCGGCAGATTAACAGGTATGTGGCATTACGCTGTCTGGCTGGCAACTTGAAATAAAGATGGGGTTCAGCGGGAGAGCAAATATGACCATCATGATTGAAGATTGGCAAACGGAACGGCTGGTGCAGCAGCTTGCCAGCGCGCAAGGGGTGAGCACGGGAGACGTGGTGCGTGAGAGTGTATTGGCACTGGCCAAAATGCGTGGCCTGGTGACCGAGAAAGCACCGCTG
>JBDLSU010000760.1:0-4742 GCA_039799405.1 Pseudomonadota bacterium
TGCATTTGCCCAGATGCGCCATATAGCTGTTAATGCCCAGCATTTCATCGCGATGGCGCAAGCGCTGGCCAGAGGTATCGACCAATAACAGAATCGGGCGCTGCGGGTGCTGACGCAGCACATCCAGCACCAGTTGCGCCTGGCGCAGGGCAATCTCCACCCCGATCGGGCTATGCTCACAGGTGCCGATCACGGCCAGGGTACGACCATCCAGTTGTGCGCTGCCGTGCAACACCGCTCCCTCCCGGGTAATGGCAAAGTGCCCGGCGAACAAGGCTTGTGCCAAGGCGCGCCAGTCCCCCGGTTGTACCGCATCGGTATCGGTCGTTTCTTGCGGCAGTGGCCCAGACGGCCAAGCGCCGTCCTCATCGCCATCATCCAGCACCAACCGCTTTGCAGCCACTTGCGCCACAAACTGCGGCGCATCCAGCAAGGGCAGGCTGGCTGTGTCGGCCAAACCCATTTTCTGCCAAATCTGTTCCGGCACATGGCAAGCGCCAAATTGCTGCAGACGCCGGGTCAGGCCCGCATGCTCACGCCCCAGTTGATCGGGATTCACGCCAATCTGTTGCGCGCTCTGCCCCTGCAGCGCTTGCATTTCGGCCAGTGCGGCCTGGCGGAATGCATCGATATCATCCGGCACCAGGCGCTGGCAATCGCCCAACAGATAACGATGCTTGCCACCGGTAGTAGCCCACACCAGGGCGCGGTCGCGCGCGTCAAATTCTTCCACCCCATGCGCACTTTCGATCACTTCCGGGCCGGACATGGCCAGCCGCCCTTCTTCCGACATGATGATGCTGTTGGCGCAGCGCGCCACGATGCCGCTACCGCCAAATGCGCCATTGGCCCCGCCGATCAATACCAGCACCGGTACGCCATGGGCGCGCACTTGCAATAAGGCGCGCATGACTTCGGATACCGCCAACAAACCGGCATTGGCTTCATGCAGACGCACTCCGCCACTATCGAGCAGCAGCAACACCGCCGCCACTGGCTCATGCAATGCGCGTTGCAAAAGACCCGCCAGCTTGGCACCGTGTACCTCGCCCACCGCCCCGCCCATAAACCCGCCTTCTTGCGCAGCCAGCAATACCGGCTGCCCCCCCAGGCGCGCCCGCGCGATCATCACGCCATCGTCAAACGCGCCCACCGTATCAAACAGTGCCAGATGCGGGCTCACCACCCGTTCACCAGGCGGCAACAACTCTTGCACCGAAGCCGCATCAAACAAGGCTGCCACGCGCTGGCGCGCATTGGCTTCGCGGTAACTGCGGTGCGCACTAAAAACGCCAGCGGCTGGTGTAGCGGCATTCATGTCGGCTCCCGGTCCAGGGCGGCTTGCACCACTTGATCCAGCCGCAACGCCACTACTGCCGGGGTCGCGCCCATATCGTTGATCGAGAGCCGCACATCGCGCAATTGCCAGCGCGCGTGAAAATCACGCAATACCGCTTGCCAGACTGGCGCGAAGCCGCGTGCGGCGGTCACCACCTGCACTTCGCATTGACCGCCGAGCGCACAGGTTTCCAGCAATACTTCCAGATTGCCGGAACTGACCACGCCCACCAGTTGCGCTGCGGCGGCTGGTTGCTGATGCCCGCCGTGGAATTGAAATTGCAAATTTTCCATAAATAATTCCTACCAATAGCGAAAGCGTTTGGGCGGCTGATATAAACCACCGGAGGCGCGCACCAAATCTTTCATGTTTTTTGCCGCCAGCAAATCGCGGCTGGCCTGGCGAGGGTCAATGCCCAGATCCTGCGGCCGCTGGATCACGCCGCGCGCGCGCAAGGCATCAACCATGGCATGGTCGCGCGCCAGCCCGACTGCGGTATACCCGGCCACACCACGGATCGCCTGTTCGCGCTCAAGCGGCGTGCGGCACAATAGCAGATTGGCGATACCTTCTTCGGTCAGGATATGGGTCACGTCATCACCATAAATCATCACCGGTGGCAGCGCCATATTGGCCGATTCGCCCAAAGCCCAGGCATCGAGCCGCTCGACAAAAGCCGGTTGCATGTGTTCGCGAAAGGTTTCCACCATTTGCACCACCAGTTTTTGCCCGCGTGGCATTTGGCCCGCTGGCGCAGCTTGCGCCCTCTCTTGCCCGGCTTGCAACCAGGCATGGCTGGCATGACGGCGTCCGCGCGCATCGGCCCCCATATTCGGGGCACCACCAAAACCGGCAATGCGATCAAGGGTGGCGGTGGAAGAATTGCCTTGCAAATCAATTTGTAAGGTGGAGCCAATAAACAGATCGCAGGCGTAATGGCCTGCGGCCTGACACAGCGCACGGTTGCTGCGCATTGAGCCATCGGGGCCGACGAAAAAGATATCGGGACGGGCACGGATATAGTCTTCCATGCCCAGTTCCGACCCAAACGAATGCACCGATTCCACAAACCCGGCTTCGATTGCCGGAATCAGGGTCGGATGCGGGTTGAGCGCCCAGTGGCGGCAGATTTTGCCGCGCAAGCCCAGACTGGCGGCATAGGTGGGCAATAACAGTTCGATGGCGGCAGTATCAAAACCAATGCCATGATTGAGGCGTTGAATCTGGTACGGCGCATAAATACCCTTGATCGCCATCATCGCCATCAAAATCTGGATTTCGGAAATTTGCGCCGGGTCACGCGTGAACAAGGGTTCAATATAGTGCGGACGCGGTGCTGGCACCACAAAATGCACCCAATCGGAAGGAATATCGATGCGTGGCAGGGTCGGCACAATTTCATTCACCTGAGCGATGACGATGCCGCTTTTGAAGGTGGTGGCTTCGACAATGGGTGGGGTATCTTCGGTGTTTGGGCCGGTATACAAATTGCCCTGCGCATCGGCCGCCTGTGCCGCGATCAGCGCTACCCGTGGGGTCAGGTCAATGAAGTAACGCGCGAATAATTCCAGATAGGTATGGATTGCGCCAATTTGCAATTGTTGCTGTGCCACCATGCGCGCCAGACGCAGGCTTTGCGGGCCGGAAAAGGAAAAATCCAGGCGGCTGGCAATGCCTTTTTCAAACACCTCCAGATGTTCCGGCAGCGCCAGCACCGATTGCAGCATGTGCAGATCATGCACCCGCGCCGGGTCGAGCCGGGTCAGTGCCTGCGCCAGAAAATCGGCTTGTTTTTGATTATTGCCTTCAATACAGACTCTATCGCCCGCTTCCAGCACCGCATGCAATAAATCCCCAATCGCACTGGCGGCCAGCAATTTGCCCTGTAGCCCCGGCAGTTGCCTGGCGCGCGCCAGCCGGGCATCGCGATTGCTTTGTTGCTGGTTCCAGATGCGTGCCTCACTCATGCGCCATGACTCCTTGGTTGAAGCGGCCGGTTTGCAGCCAAATTTGCGCCAGCCATGGGGGCGGGCCGGATGTAAGTGTACATGAATCCGGTTTTTTTAGTAGAATGACCCACTTCCAGAGCCCTTAAGCCAAACCAGCCAAGATGAACAGCCCCTTCCCCGAACTCACCCAAATCCAGTGGGATCTTGCCAGTGTGGTCAATGCCTTGCGCGAATCGCGCGAAGTGACCCATAAAATTCGCCACCAGGGCCATGTCCGTGAGCTGCCCTCGCGTGAAATTGTCAAACAAATTCTTGACGGCCTGATGTCGGCATTGTTCCCGACCCATTATGGCCGCCCCAACCTGACCGAAGAAAGCATCGATTTTTTTGTCGGTGACACCTTGTGCCAGACCCTGAATTTGCTGGCAGAACAAGTACGGCGCGCCCTGATTTTTGCCTGCGATCAAAACCGCACCGAACCGGTGAATCTGGAACAATGTGCGGCGCAACTGACCCAGACCTTTGCCGCCAGCCTGCCACACATTCGTGCCCTGCTGGTGTCGGATCTGCAGGCAGCCTATCAGGGTGACCCTGCCGCCACCAGCATTTCAGAAGTCTTGCTGTGCTATCCCGGCACCATTGCGGTCATCTATCACCGCATCGGCCACGCCCTGCACAAGCTGGGCGCACCGTTTCTGGCGCGCCTGATTGCCGATATCGCCCATTCTCGCACCGGCATTGACATTCACCCCGGTGCGCAAATCGGTGCCAGCTTTTTCATTGATCACGGCACCGGGGTAGTGATTGGGGAAACCGCCATTCTGGGCAACCGGGTACGCCTGTATCAGGCTGTCACACTCGGTGCCAAGCGCTTCCCGGCCGATGAAAATGGCATGCTGATCAAGGGTACCGCACGCCATCCGGTGATTGAAGATGATGTCGTCATCTACGCCGGTGCCACGTTGTTGGGACGCATCACCATCGGCCAGGGTTCGACGATTGGCGGCAATGTCTGGTTAACCCAAAGCGTGCCACCCAACAGCAATATTACTCAGGCCGACATGCGCAGCAATTAAGCGCGCATAAAAATGGATCGGGTAAAACGGAGACGGTAAAAAGAATTAATTGGGAGAATTGGGCTTCAGAAACCAGCCTAATTCTCGCCGGATCTGGGAAGGGTCAGGTGGGGGACGATGTTGGCCGATCTGGTCTTTCAGCCATGCACGGATTTCTTCCTTACTCGGTTGTTTGCTGGTATCCATCACATCACCTCCTGGTTCACGCATTTGATGCGGTACAACATTGATTCGGTATTGCTGGTCGTGGGTCATTAACGGCTGGCGACGGATGAATGTTGACCCGGCACGCCACAAAAGACCAGTATTTCCGCCAAATCGTCCCCCGCTGGCTGTATCATTTACCCCAAGCGTGCCATTTTTGCGACAATTTTATTT
>JBDLSU010000761.1:0-5666 GCA_039799405.1 Pseudomonadota bacterium
TTGGCATCCGCCGCGCGCTGGGGGCCAGACAGATCGACATTGTGCGCTACTTTATCAGTGAAAATATTCTGATCACCAGCCTGGGGGTGAGCATCGGCCTGTTCGCCCATACCCAGGTAAAACACCTTGCCCACCACGCTGGCGCTATCCGGAAACAACAATTGCGCCAATGGCCGGGTGATGATGGCATGCAGGCGTTGCTGGCTGTTTTCGTCTTTCTTTTCCCCGGTTTCGATCACCTCTTGCGGCAAAAAGTCGCGCCCTTCCAGCAAACGCAAACCCAGGGTTTCGACCATGCCACCGGCGCTGGTATAAAACGATACCCCGGCGCTGTTTTGGGTTTGCTTGCGCGAAACGGCCACACCGGTGGTCTGGCCGTTACGCGACATCGGCATTTGATTGCTGATCGCGACCGAGCGTACCCCGGGGATGGCGCGCAAGGCCGGTAGCGAGGCTTTCTTCAGGGCCAGCCGGTGTGCCGGATCGAAATTGAGAATCGGCCGGGCGTCAATATGAAACACCGTGCTTTCGTCAGAAATACCGCTGGGGCGGCGTGCATCGGCCAGGCGCAAATTGACCACATGCAGCGCATTGACCAAAATCGCCAGACTGATCGCCACTTGCAGGGCCACCAGCAAGGGCGCGGTTTTGTTGCGCAACATGGCGCTAAAGATGGGACGAAATTCCATGATGGTTTCCTGTGAAAATCTGAATTTATTGTGATTTCAACTGCAAGGCCGGGGTAGTATTGCTGGCGCGCCAGATCGGCAACAAGCCCGCCAGCACACTGGCCACCAGCGACAGCAATACCGTCAAGCCCAGCACCGACCAGCTTATCTGTGGCAATACCGCCTTGCTGAAGCTGGTAGCGGTAATCCATTCCAGCACCAACAGCGCCAGCGGCACCCCGCACACCGCACCGGCCAGACCCACCACCAGGGTTTCATGCAAAAATTGTTTGAAAATCTCCATACGGCTGGCACCCAGCGCACGGCGCACCCCGACCTCGGCCGCGCGGGTAGAAAACTTCGCCAGCAGCAGGCCCACGGTATTGACCAGGCACAGCAGCAAGAAGCCAAACGACAACCATACCGCCAGCTTGTTATCCCGGTCTACCACTTCCAGATATTGCAGCCAGCCCATTACGTCAAACAGCCGGGCCGGATCCGGACGTTGCAAGCGGCCGAGTTTTTTCTGTTCGCGCGCATAGTTTTGCATGAAGTTTTGCAGCTTGGGCAGGTCGGTGGCGGCTGGCAACTCAAACCAGAACTGGATCCAGGTGCATTCCGAATCAAGCAAACCATGAAAGCCGGGGCCGCGCCCTTGTCCGCAATGGGTGCTGCCGGATGCGCCCATTTTCAGGCGTATTGCGGTGGTGAGCGGCATAAAAATCTCATCTGCGCCATTGAAAGCGCCGCCATTACCGTTGATCAGATGGGTATAGCGCGGAAACGGGTGCCATTCATCAATCACCCCAATCACCTGAAATTCGTTTTTGGCCATGCGCATGCGTTTGCCAACCGGGTTGCCCGCGCCAAACAGGGTTTGCGCCTGCTTTTTCGACAGCACCACCACATCCGCACCAGTGCGCTCTTGCTCCTGGCTCCAGATGCTGCCGTACAGCATTGGCACCTCAAACATGGCGAAAAAATCCGGCGTGGTGGCAAGGCCCGTCACTTCGAGCACCGGCAAATCGGGCCGGGCCGGTTCTATCCCTTCGGAAATGCCATAAATGGCGGTGCGGCGCAAATTGGGCAAATCCGCAGGCCGCGCCGCCAGCAAATTGATCGAATCGCGATACGTCATTTGCTGCTCTTCCAGCTTTTCACCCGGCTGGTAATTTTGCAGCGTGGCGTTATCAATTACCAGTGAAATCAAGCGTGCGCTTTTATGCGGAATCGGGTTCTTCGATACCATTTGCAACACACTCAGGGTGGCAACACAGGTTGCCACGCCCACCGCCAGCGTCAGCACCATCAGCGCGGTCAGGGCCGGGTGGCTGCGTAATTTGCCCAGGCCCAGGCGAAAATAATAGCTCAGCATGTGGCCTCCGCAACCTGATTTGGTTCATTGTGTGGACGGTACAAATTGGGCAAATGGCGCACCAGATCACACACCTGGCCGTCAATAATATGCACATTGCGCTGCGCCCGTTGCGCCAGTTCCGGGTCATGCGTCACCATCAAAATCGTGGTGCCCTTGGCGTTGATTTGTTCCAGCAATTCCATCACACTGCGCGCCATATTGGAATCCAGATTGCCGGTCGGCTCATCGGCCAGTAACAACTTCGGTTGTCCGGCCAGCGCGCGCGCAATCGCCACCCTTTGCTGCTGCCCGCCCGACAGTTCCGCCGGGTAGTGCTTCATGCGCGAAGCCAGCCCCACCTCCGCCAGCGCCTGTTCGATCCGTTCGCGCCGTTCCTTGGCGGGCAAGCCACGGTAGCGCAGTGGCACATCGACGTTATCAAACAAGTTCAGATCCGGAATCAGGTTAAAACCCTGAAAAATGAAGCCCAGTTTTTCATTGCGCAGGCGGGCGCGCTGGTTGTCGCTCATGCCACGGGTATTAACGCCATCGAGTTCATATTCGCCACCGGAAAATTCTTCCAGCAACCCGGCGATATTCAAAAACGTGGTCTTGCCAGAGCCGGACGGCCCGGTCACGGTGACAAATTCACCTTGCTTGACGTGGATATCAAACCCGCGCAGGGCATGGGTTTCGATCAGATGGGTGCGGTACACCTTGCTTAACTGGGTCATTTTTAACATGGCTGGCTTTCGTAAATAAATGGGATGGGGTTATGGGTTGATGATGACATGGTTGGCGTGTTCAAACTGGTCAGTGCCCGCAATCACCACCTTGTCGCCGGGCTTCAAGCCCTTGATAATTTCTACCGCGTTGACGCTGGTAGCACCAAGTGTAATTGGCGTGCGGCTGGCCACATCACCGTTTAGCACATAGGCATAATGGCCGCCTTCCTGTTCAATGAAGGAACCGCGTTGCAGCATCAGCACATTAGCCTTTTGCTCGATCAACAGGCGCGCATTCAGGCGCTGGCTCTGGCGCAATCCGGCCGGTGGCGCGCTGGCAAAGCGGGCGCGTGCCAGCACCTTGTTATTCACCACTTCCGGCGACATGGCCGACAGCACCGCCATGCTGGTCGCACCGTTAATCGCCAGTTCCACCTGCAAACCGAGGCCAATATCGGCCACATACGATTCCGGCACTTCCAGTTCCACCTCCAGTTGCGACAAATCCACCAGCGTCATCAGCGGCGAATTGGCCGCCACCACGGCGCGGTCGGTCACTGCCAGCGTGCCCACCATGCCATCCAGCGGCGAGCGCAGCGTCAGTTCATCCACCCGGCGCTGCGCGTTTTCCACCACCAGCTTTTGCTGCTGCAACTGGCTGACGCGGGTTTTCAAACCCAGTTCCACCTCGTCCTGTTCCAGCCGGGTGGCTTGTTCGGCGTGTTTGGCGCGAATCTCGGCTGACTTTAACGCGTCTTGCGCCTTCAAAAAGTCGATTTTGGCAATCACGCCCGCTACGCCTGCCGCTTCAATCCGCTGGTAAGTACGTTCAGCCGCCACCCGTTCAATTTCGGCCTGATCCGCATCGCGCCGTGCCAGCAGTTTTTGCTTGCGCGCCGAAATCTGCTGACGCGCCACTTCCGCTTCCAGTTGCAGCAGCGTGGCGTGCTCGCGCTTGAGGGTATTGCTCAGTTCTGGCGAGGCCAGTTGCGCCACGGTCTGGCCTTTTTTCACGGTGTCGCCAGCCTTTACCGTCAGCGTGACGGTGGCGGCGGCAGGCGCAAACAGGGTCGGGCTATTCGCCGCCACCAGCCGCCCGTTCACCAACGCATCCCGCACCAGCGTACCGCGCGTTACCTGCGCCGTTTGCAGCCGCGCCAGACTGATCGAGCGGCCATGGTTGCTCCAGCCCGAGAGCAGCGTTACGCCCGTACCCACCAGCGCACACAGCGCCAGCATCGAGAGCCAGACTTTTTTGCTGCGCCACCAGGCGGGGGCGGCGATGATGTGGTCTTGAGATAAAGGTTCGCGGATCATGATGGTGTGCTAATCAGGTTGAGGTCGGTTGGCGTTGGTTGGTGTCGGTTGGGCTTGCTTGGCGCAGGCATCAGGCGTTTTGCGTGCTGCTGGCGCGGGTATAGTTCCACTGGATTTGGTCGGCAATATCCAGCGAAATATGCAGGTGGAAGCGGCTGGGGTTGCCCGCCAGATCCAGCGCCAAGTCCAGCGCGTTCTTATGGCCGGGTGCCGCCGGGCCGATGGCAAGCTGGCTGATGCTGACCGTTTCGCTGACGCGCACATCCAGCCCCGGCCAAGCCAGCAAGGCGTGGGCAATGGTGAGGCAGGCGGCAAGCTTGGCAAGAAACTGCTGGCCGTAAAATTTCAGGCGGGTTGGGATGCGCATGCTGTTCTCCTTGGAGTGGTAGCGTTGGGTTGCGTACCTATAAGCAGAAAATGTGCCAGCTTGAGTTTTGTTTTAAGTGGTTGATTTTTATGGTTTTTGTTTGTCGTGGCGACTGCTGGAAATCGTCCGGACAGTGTTCGGGCACTGGACAGCGGACAGTGGCAATGCTGGTTTTTGGCGGACGTTTTGGTAAAACGCTTGGGCGGCGGCGGGGCGAGTAGTTGTGTTTTTAAGCTGTTGTGTTGCTTGGGTGAATTGTCGCTACAGTGTGGCGACAATTGTGTTATCGTTTTTCACGGCTCCCACAGCGGATGGAAAGGAAAGGCTATGACGCAAGATCAATATCGTGGTTGTTTGCTGGGTCTGGCATCCGGCGATGCCTTGGGTGCGCCGTATGAAGGCGGATTTTTGGAGCATTGCCTGTGGCGGCTGATAGGCCGTACCGCAGCAGGCGAGGCGCGCTGGACCGACGATACCCAAATGACGCTGGATTTGGCCGAATCACTGTTGGCCCACATGCCGCTGGATCAGGCCGACCTGGCACGGCGTTTTGCCAACAGCTATCGCTGGCGGCGCGGCTATGGGCCGGGTGCGGCGCGCGTCTTGAAACGTATTCGCAAGGGGCAGGATTGGCAAACAGCAGCGCGTGCGGTCTACCCGCAGGGTTCGTTCGGCAATGGTGCCGCCATGCGCGCCCCGGTGCTGGCCTTGTTTTTTGCGGATGATGTGGCACTGCTGGCGGCAGCGCACGCCAGTGCCGAAGTGACGCATGGGCACCCCCTGGCGATTGCTGGGGCGCAGTTAATGGCAATCTCGACTAAATGCTTGTTACAGCGGCAATCTATCGCAGAGGTGTTGACGGCGCTCGATAATCTGAATCTGCCTGACGACTTTACCCGCCGCTTGCAACTGACCCGGCAGTGGCTGGCAACAGGCAGCAAGCCCGGCCCGGCAGAGGTGGCACGCAGCCTTGGCAATGGCATGACGGCTGCAACCTCTTGCGTAACGGCTTTGTATATCGCCTTGCGCCATCTGGAATGCGGGTTTGAGCAAATGATGGATTTCGTCATCGGCTGTGGTGGCGATGTCGATACCCTGGGGGCGATGGCTGGCGCGTTGTGGGGCGTGCGCAATGGTGCGCAAGCCTTGCCGCAATTGAAAATTGAAGCGTGGGATCAGATTGACCAGCTTGCGCAACGGATCTTTCATAGTCATTAAATAAAAAATATTAA
>JBDLSU010000762.1:0-9477 GCA_039799405.1 Pseudomonadota bacterium
GGAAATCGCCCGCCACGCCATCGACGGCGGAATATTGCGCCATGGGTGAGACCACGATGCGGTTTTTGAGGGTGACGCCGCGCAAGCGAAACGGCGTGAACATCGGGGGAATGGTTGCGTGCGCAGCGACGTGCGTAGCGGCGTGCGCAGCGACGTGCGTAGCGACGTGCGTAGCGACGTGCGTAGCTGCAGCCGGTGCTGCGGCATCGCTGGCCGTCGCTTGCTGCACCTGCACCGTGGCCTGCGCATGAATCCACCCCTCATATTCACCAATGTAGGCAGCATCACGCACCCGCAAGTTTTCATGCGACAAGCGCTGGCTGCGCGTCAGCAGCGAATACGCAAACTGCGGTGCCTGCATCGCGCTATAGCGCTCGACGTTTTCAAACCACTCCATCGAATTGCGCGCCGCGCTCTGAATTTTCAGCACTTCCACCCCGCGCCGCTGCTGGTACACGTCCAGCACCGCCGCCATGCCTTGCGCGCCAATCTGGTTGAAGCAGTTGGTCAATTCAATCGCATCTTCCAGTGCTAATTTAGTGCCGGAACCAATCGAAAAATGCGCGGTATGGGCGGCATCGCCCATCAACACCACGGGCACCTGCTTGCCGTCCTGTTCCAGCCAATGCACCCAGTTGCGGCAAATAATGCGCGGGAATTTGATCCAGTTGGCCGAGCCACGCAAATGGCTGGCATTGCTCATCAGGGCATGGCCGTCCAGATACCTGGCGAATAATTTCTCACAAAACGCAATCGCTTCGGCTTGCTCCATATCCGCCAGGCCGCACTTTTGCCACACCGCTTCCGGCGTTTCCACGATGAAGGTAGCGGTATCGCCATCGTATTGATAGGCATGCGCCTGAAACCAGCCGTGCTCGGTCTGTTCAAACGCAAAGGTGAAAGCCGGGAACCGTTTTTTGGTGCCAAGCCAGACAAAGCGGCATTTGCGCGTGTCAATATCGGGTTGATAACTGGCTTCATAGCGGCTGCGGATGCGGCTGTTCAAGCCGTCGCTGGCGATCACCAGATCAGCCTGATATTGCCGCGCCAGCGCCTGATCGTCCTGTACATCGTTTTCAAACACCAGCGTCACGCCCAGATCTTCACAGCGCTGCTGCAGGATATTCAACAAGCGCTTGCGCCCGATACCACAAAAACCGTGGCCGCCGGAAGTGACCACCTGACCCTTGAAATGCACATCGATATCATCCCAATGATTAAAGGCTTGCAAAATCGAGCGCGCCGTTGCTTCATCGGCCTGCATCAAATTGCCCAGCGTCTGATCAGAAAACACCACGCCCCAGCCAAAGGTATCATAGGGGCGGTTGCGTTCCACCACGGTAAGCTGATGCGCCGGGTTTTGCTGCTTCATCAGCAGGGCAAAATACAGGCCAGCGGGGCCACCGCCGATGCAAAGAATATTCATGTTGCGTCCTGGGTTTGGGTTGTTGAATTATTCAATTTTCAGGTGTCATAGCGCCTATCCATCGATTCATGTCATCAAGCTTCGGTGATTTTCAGCCGGAAGCGCTGCACTTTTCCAGTCTCGGTGCGCGGCAAGCTGCTGCGAAACTCGATGGCGCGCGGATATTTGTAGGGCGCAATCGCCTGCTTGACAAAGTTCTGCAATTCCAGCGCCAGCGCCTCATTGGCATTGACACCATCCTTGACCACAATCACCGCCTTCACAATCTGGCCGCGTTCTTCATCCGGCACCCCAATCACCGCACATTCGGCCACCGCCGCATGCATAAACAGCGCTTCTTCCACCTCCGGCGCGGCAATGTTATAGCCTGCCGAAATAATCATGTCGTCCGTGCGGGCGCGATACCAGAAATAGCCGTCGGCATCCATTTCATAGGCGTCCCCGGTCAGGTTCCAGCCATTGTGTACATAGTTTTTTTGCCGCTCATCAGTCAGATAGCGGCACCCGGTCGGGCCTTTCACCGCCAACCGCCCGACCACGCCGGGGCCAACCGGCTGGCCTGCCTCATCCAGAATGCACGCCTGATAGCCCGGGATAACTTTGCCAGTGGCACCGGCGCGTGCCTCATGCCCGGCGGCGGAAATGAAGATGTGCAGCATTTCGGTAGCACCAATGCCATCGATCATTTCGATGCCGGAAGCGGCTTTCCACGCTGCGCGGATGGCGGCGGGCAGCGCCTCACCAGCGGAAACGCATTTTTTCAGGCTGGATAAATCGAAACGCGGGGCCAGCGTGGCCATCTGGCGGTAAAAAGTGGGGCCGGTGAAGCAAATGCTGGCTTTGAAATCGCCAATCGCTTTCATTAGCGATTCCGGGTTCAGTTTTTCCAGCAAAACCGTGGTGGCACCCACGCGTAGCGGAAACAGCAGCAAACCACCCAGCCCGAAGGTGAAAGCCAGCGGTGGCACCCCGATGAAGATATCGTTTTCATGCGAATGCAGGGTAGAGCGCGGGAAACAATCGCAGATCGCCAAAATATCGCGATGAAAATGCATGGTGCCCTTGGGGATGCCGGTGGTGCCGGAGGTAAATCCGATCAGGCAGACATCGGTAGCGGCGGTATCGACCGCATCAAACACCGGGCTTTGCTGCGCCATGCGCGCTTCCAGCCCGTTGGCGCTGTCGTCATGGAAAAACGCCAGATGCGGTGCGGACAAAATTGACGCACATTGCTGCTGCGCCAGTTGCATCTCGTCTTTCAATTCAAACGCACACAGCGCCGCATTCACTTGCGCCTTGTTGATAATGGTGCCCAATTCCTTGGCGCGCAGCAGCGGCATGGTCGGCACCGCCACCAGCCCGGCTTTCATCACCGCCAGCACACAAGCCGCCATCATCGGGGTATTGGTGCCACGCAACAGCACCCGGTTGCCCGGCACCAGCTTCATTTCACGCGTCAGCACATTGGCGATGCGGTTGACTTGTTGCTGCAGGTGGCGGTAGTTCCAGTTGTGGGTGTAGGTAAGAATCGCCGCCTTTTCCCCATGGCCCATGCTGACCATATGATCCAGCAATTCCGCCACGCAATTGATGCGGCGCGGGTAGTGCAGTTCCGGCAGGTTGAACACCAGCTCCGGCCATTGATCCGGCGGTGGCAAGTGGTTTTGGGTGAACGGGTCAAGATGAGCACTCGGCGTGCCAGCGTGGTGGGCCATGTTGTCTCCAGCAAAAGTTTGATGCAGGTGCTGCTGTTATGGGAAGGACTGGCACTTATAATGGTTGCAGTTTGCTGCGCCAGTGATGCAGGTACTTTAAGCCTAAAATATTTTTTTGTAAAGGGTTTTTTGAGTCGGATAACCACTGGTAAAGATGCAACAGACACTGTCTGCTGAATCTTTTCACCGGGTAGTCCAATGTAATCCGGGCCATCGATCCCGCCCCTGTCCACCATTTTTGCAAATAATTGTGCCAACCCCGCCAAACCCGGGCAAACTGGCAGGATTCTGATTGATGTGGAATGTAACCACCATGCGGCTACCCCTGTTCCGGATTGGCAAACTGACCCGGTTTGACCCCTTCATCCTGCTACCCGCCTTCGCCCTGGTCTTGCTGGGTGGCTTGTGGCTGGCGGTGTGGCATCAGTTGAATGAAGAGCGGCAACTGGCGCGTCATGCCACGCTGGCCAAAAGTCAGGCGCTGGCGCACACCTTTGCTGAAACCAGTTTGCGCATTTTGCAACAGGTAGACCACGCGGCATTGTTGTTTAAAATCCGCTATGAAGAGTCGGGCGGTAAATTAACCATAGATAACTTTCTGCGCAAAAACGGTGCGTACAACCCGGAACTGCCAACCGATACCGCGCTGCGCCTGATGTTGATTGACGCCAGCGGCCGCCAGATCGAAAGCAATTTGCCGTTTGATAGCGCCAGCGTGGCCGATATGCCGTGGTTTCGCGAACTGGCCAACCGCCCGGATAACGGCGTGGTGATCAGCAAGCCGTTTGATCCACTCAAGCTTGACGCCGACGAAGGGGATAAAACCAGCAAACCCTGGCTGATTCGGCTGTCGCGCCGTCTGGTTTTGGCCGATGGCAAATTTGCCGGGGTGTTGCTGGTAGAACTTGACCCCGGCCAGTTCGTCGATCATTTTGATAGCAGCGACCTGGGCGCGCAAGGCGTGGTGCTACTGACTTCGCCCGTCGAAAACCTGAGCCTGCGCCGCATCGGCGAAGAAATGCAAGCCAGCAATACCCTGGTCTTTTCCGAGCAACCCGGCGCGCAGGATCGGGATGATCGCAGTGCCAGCCTGATCAAACAACACAGCAGCACCAGCGACAGCATGAACGCCAACATCGAGCAGCGCTACCTGCAAACCCCGTTCGACAACGTCCGCCGCTTATACAGCGCGCGCTCGCTGGCCGAATTTGGCCTGGTTGGGCTGGTTGGTCTGACCGAAGACCAGGCGCTGGTGCAATATCAGCGCCACAAAATCCGCTATCGTCTGGTTGCTGCCGTCATCACCCTGCTGATTCTGGGTTTTATTGCGATCCTGATGCGCCAAAGCCAGCACCTGCAACTGGCGCTGCGCCAGATCCGGACCAGCGAAGCGCGCCTGCACACCATTGCCGACACCATTCCCGCCATGGTGGCCTACATCGACGCCGAACAACGCCACCGCTTCCATAACGCTGCCTATGGCCGTTCGCTCGGCCCCAACAGCGAACAAGTGCTGGGCAAAACCGTGCGCGAAGTGGTGGGCGAAGCGCGCTACCAGTTTTTCCTGCCTTACATTTTGCGCGTCCTGTCCGGCGAAGCGCTGGTGTATGAACAGGAGAGCGAAACCGACGGCGTGTACCGCTGCCTGGAAAGCCACTACATTCCGCAATTTGATATCGATAGCGGCGAAGTGGTCGGCTTCCACGTCATGCGGCAAGACATTACCAGCAAAAAACTGGAACAACTGCGCCTGCAGCAACTGGCCCAGGTCGATGCGCTGACCGGCCTGTGCAACCGCGCCGGATTCCAGTTGCGCCTGCAAGACGCCATGCAGCGCAGCCGCAACCAGCACGGCTTGCTGGCGCTGCTGTACCTGGACATCGACCACTTCAAACCCGTCAACGACACCCACGGCCACAAAGTAGGCGACAGCCTGCTGCAAGCCTTCGCCCAGCGCCTGAGCCGGGTGTTCCGCAGCAGCGACACGGTAGCGCGCTTAGGGGGCGATGAATTTACCGTGATTATGGAAAACCTGCACAGCCGGGAGGATGCCATTAACCTGGCGGCCAAGGTAGTGCTGGCGATGCAGCCGGAATTTGAACTGCTGGCAGCGGGTGGTGCGATTGAAGTGGGCGTAACGGTGCGGGTATCGAGCAGCGTGGGGCTGGCGTTTTACCAGGGTGAAGAGCAAAGCGCGGAACAGTTGATTCATGAGGCTGACATGATGTTGTATCAGGCCAAGCGCGGGGGGCGTAACCGGTATGTGGTGAGTGAGGCGTGAGGCGCTAAAAACACGGGGCCGATGCCATGCCTGACATGATCTGCCCCGCTTGATCCAGAAAATTATCCGGCACTCATTCGGTTTTTTCTTTTTCTTTGGCGGCGGACGCGGCAAATCGCCCTGCCGCGAGTGCGGCGCCTGTCAGTGGCGCGTGGGTAACGGTTGCCACCACCCCGCCGACCCGTGCCACCGCACTCGCTGCGGAAATTGCACCATTTTGGTTGCTGCCATTGGCAAAGTGGGTCGCTGCCTGACTGGCATCACGCCCGGCTGCAAGCAGGGTGCCCGGAATACCGATAAAGCCATCCACAAAAGTCGATAACACCGTAGCGCAAAGGGTGGCTGCTGTTTCAATTGGCGCACTTCGGGCTTGTGCCAGCGCCAGCGTGGCGCGGTGTGGGGCCAGTTCAACCTGGCGTGCTACCGTAGTGGAAACCGCCGAATACAGCGACGGTGCAGGCGCAGCAGGAGCGGGGGCGCTACTTGAGGAAGAATTTGAGGAAGATGTTGAGGGCGCGCCGGATCGATTTCGTAACATGGGGGGAGTCCAATTCCAAGTGTTGTAAGTAGTTTAAATTTTTACCTGAATATTTCTTGCTTGAGTGGACAAGAAGACAGATGTTTTTGATAATCTTGCATTTGAAATTTTTATTCATGCAATGACTTTGCGCATGCTAGCATGCTATTGAAAAATAAACAATCTATAAGATAAATTAGGTGAATTATTTCTTAATTGCAATTATGGCGAATGAGCATTATGTTCAACGCACATAGATGAACAGTCGCTATTGCAATGCGGCAAAGAGAGCAACCGGTGGCTGGCTCTCGGCGCCGCATGATTTTGGGGAATTTACTTATTCGGGAAGCGGAAAATTGCGCGTCAAGTCTTTAAAACTGGGCAAAATGAATCCTTCAGCCAAGCCTGCCTCATATTCCTGGCGCAAATTTCCGAGCGTAAAGGCGTATTGCTCAATCAGCTTTTGCAGTTGGTATAAATCATCCATTTCACTGTCATCGATCTCATCCGGGTTTTTCTGGGCGGCATCGTATTCTTGTTGAAGTTGCGCCAATTTGTTGCTCAACAGATTGATGAATAGTCCGAGGTCTTTTTCGCTGATGTTTCTCATTTTTGTATTCAGGAGAATGTATTTGATAAAGCAATTTGCATCATAAAGATAGCAAATTACCATATTTTCTGTATAATCGCTGCCTTTAAAGTGATTGGTGCATAAAAGGGAGTGATTTATGGCAGCAAAAGAATCCGGTCAGAGTAGCGACCAAATTTATGCTATGCCCGTCGAAGGTATCGTTGACCTTACAATTGCATCAAACCAGATTTGCCGGGGTGGTAGTAACGCCTATGAGATACGAAATGCTGTGATTCTGGCAGAAAAGAAAACGAAAATACGCTACAAAAATGGCGAGACCTTGCCAAATTCTGCCATCAACTTGTTAAACGATGCAGCCCGCGCGGCTCGCCACTCCCGAATTCTTGGTAGTAACCTCCTGCATTTTGATAAAAATCTGAAGCGTCCGCAGGACGTGGATGCGCATCATGTGGTTGCCGCGCAGGACGCTCGCGAAATTCTCTTTTTCGTTTGGTTTATTGGCATTAATGATGCAGCCAATGGCATATTCATGCGCCGTTTTCCATCCAGCATGGTTGCGGGCCTGGCAAAATCACCACCACATCAAGGGGATGGCAACATCCACACCGACCTGTATTACCTGACCGTTTTTCGCCGCCTGGATCGGGTTTCTGATAAGGATGCAACCATCGGTCGAGCCACCTTGCGCGCTATCGGTGCCGCAATCATTGCAGGCACGTTTCCGTATTAACAAAGGCAAATCATGCAAATCTGGGAATGTCATTTTGATGGATTGAACCACTATTCTGTATTGGTTCATGTGGCTGACGGCTTGAACTTTCGGGAAACATTCACTGCCAATGGTCAGGCCAAACAATGGGCTGTGCGGCCCAAGGTTGAACCATTCATTGAGAAACGCAAAAAGACTGCCAAACCAAGAGCCGACATCAGCTATTTGAGTGCAGGTTCCCTCATCCTGAATCAAAAAGCGTTTGATGTATTAAGAGACTTTCTGCTTCCTTTCGGACAACTGTTGGAACTCGATTGCCAGGGTGAAATTGAGTATTTCTATAACGTCACCAACTTGATCGAATGCATAGACCAATCACGTTCAGAAAAACAGGATGGCGCTATTTTCACGGAAGTGTTTTTGCCCGGTGCCATTCCAGACACGCCGCAAATTTTCAAAGACCCGCAAACAGCGCGCATTAGTATTTACATCAATGAGGCGGGAAAGCAGCAATTTGAGCGGCTGGTTGCAGACGCAGGTTTGCTTGGGGCGCGCTTTGTTGAGGCAGGGCAAGGGTTACTTGGTTGATAGATGACGTCCCTTGCCAACGTGAAAACACTTGCTGCGGCAAGCCACCAAAAGTCTGGCATAATTAACCCGGTTCAACACTTCCGGGAAACCCCATGTACCGCCCTGATGAAACCTGGCACCGCCTGCGTGAATGGACTTACGGTCAAGCCCCGTCAGAACGGCTGGCGGCGCAGATATTGCTGGATCAGGGCTATACCGATTTTGACCCCAGCCACCCCTTGGGCGGCCCGGATGGTGGCAAAGATGCCCTGTGTCGCAAAGATGGGCAGCCGTGGTTGATGGCGGTGCATTTTCCGCGTGGGCAGCAAAGTTTGAAAGCAATTCAAACCAAATTGCAAGATGATCTGGCTGGCGTAGCCAAGAACCAGGTGGTGGGGATGGCGTTTGTCACCAATCAGGAATTGACACTGTCTGAACGTACAAAATTGAGCAAACTGTGCGCACCGGTCTTGCTTGATATTTTTCATCTGGAACGAATTGCCATGGTGCTGGACAGGGCACACATGGCCCCGGTACGTCAACAATTTTTGTACATCGACACACCCTCTCCCCCACAGCAAGTCGGTTTTGTGCTGGAAACAGGCTGGGTCAAGGTGCAACCGGGAGAAATCATCAACGGCTGCGTCAAAGTCGGAGGGCATAGCCTGCCTGTGCAGCAGCAAATTAAAACCCAGGCTAGTGAAAGCATAGAAAGCCTGCTCACCTGGCAAAGTCGCGTTCCCGCTCAACTGATCGGACGCGTGCCTGGTTCGAACGCCCATGCATGAACACGCGTTTGCCCAAGGCCAAAACGGCACGCTGCTGTTGCTCGATTATCCAGAACTCTACCCCGAGGCGCTGACTAGCCTGCTTGCCTGGTTCAGCAGCGGCCAGATGCCACCCGGCCGCTGGCGCATTTTACTGCTAAGCCGCGATGAGCGGTTGGCGCAAAGCATCGACCAGCATGCACCCGGCAGGCGGGATGCTTCCTTGGAACTTTCAAGTTTGGCTGGCGAAGAACATGCCTGGCAATTATTTCACGCCGCCAGCCAACAAATGCGCACCGTCAATGCTGGTAGCGAAGCTGGTCGCCAGGCAGCGATACTGCAACGCCAACGCTTTGCCGCTTGGCTGGCGCAAGATGCGCACCACCACGACCCCTTGATGAGTATGGTCATTCAATTTGATGGGTTTTCCTTCGTTTTTGGTCAAGATCGGTGATGGCGAGGTGTCGCCAAGGAGACTAGTTGCTTGATTTTGCAGGATTTTCACGCTGTGTGATGGCTCGTTCAAAATCCATTGCGAATCGTGATCAAATTTTGGTCAAGTACTTGATGTCCCCTTTTAAATCAATAACTTACTGCTGACCATCACGAAAAGTGAACAGGATTCCATCGGTTAATTTGAAAAAAACCTCCGAAATTAAAGGGCAATTTGAGGAAAACATTACCAAATATCGTTTTTTGTGTGCTGACTATGCCATGTCAAGGGCGCAGCCGGAAGCCGCACGCGGAGCGCAGCTCGAAGAGCGAGCACCGAACGGGTGAGGACTGCGAGCGAAGCGATCCCTTGACATCCTGAGGCAAAGTACCCTCAGGGAGGGGGCTGGGCGGTTTTCAGCCCAGGCCCCGAGCCCACGGCGGGGAGTGTGGGGTTTGGGGCAAAGC
>JBDLSU010000763.1:0-10924 GCA_039799405.1 Pseudomonadota bacterium
GGCGTTTTGTAATCGGCATGGGTTGATCGTGTAAAATGTGCCCGAAACTTAAATAAGGAAGCCATCATGCAAGCCAAATCGTCCCGTTCTGCTGCACCGCAACGCCGTACTGTGTTGAAAACCGCCGCCATCGCCTGCGCCCTGCTGGGTTTTGCGACCCTGGCGCAAGCCCAGGCGGTGTTTAAAGTCACCGCCATCCCCGATGAAGCGCCGACCGAACTGGCGCGCAAGGCCGCACCGCTGGTCAAATATCTGGAAAAAACCCTGGGCATGAAGGTGGAATTTATCCCGGTCAGCGATTACGCCGCCTCGGTGGAAGCGCTGGCCAACAAGCAAGTGGATTTGGCCTGGTATGGCGGCTTTACCTTCGTGCAAGCCAATGTGCGCTCGGGCGGCAAGGCCATTCCGCTGGTGCAGCGCGAAGAAGATGAAAAATTCCGCTCGGTATTCATCACCAGCGACCCGGCCATCAAAACCCTGCTTGACCTGAAGGGTAAAACCGTCAGCTTCGGATCGCAATCCAGCACCTCCGGCCACCTGATGCCGCGTAGCTTTTTGCTGCAAGCCAAAATCGATCCGGACAAAGATTTCAAACGCGTGGCTTATTCCGGCGCGCATGACGCTACCATCGCTGCCGTGGTGGCGGGCAAGGTCGATGCCGGGGCCTTGAATATTTCAGTCTGGGAAAAGTTTGTGGCGGAAGGCAAGGTTGATACCAAAAAGGTGCATGTGTTTTACACCACGCCCGGCTTTTTCGACTATAACTGGACCGTGCATGCCGATATGCCTGCGGCCCAGCGCGACAAGTTGAGCAAGGCGTTTTTGAGTCTGGATAAAGCCACGCCCGAAGGAAAGGAAATTCTGGAACTGCAACGCGCCACCCGCTTTATTCCTACCAAGGCAGACAACTACAAGGGCATTGAACAAGCGGCCCGCAGTGCGGGTTTGTTGAAGTAAGCCCGCAGGCGCTGATATGCAACTGCATCTCGATGGCGTCAGCGGCCAACACCCGGCCGCGCGCGCTACTGCGCCTGCTGCCCTGCGCGCGCTCAGCTTGCGCTTGCAGCCGGGCGAGCAAGTTGCCATCATCGGCCCATCCGGTGCCGGTAAAACCACGCTGTTGCACTTGCTGGCCTGTGCGCTCAAGCCCAACCAGGGCAGCTTGCGCTTGAATGGGCAAGATCCGTGGCAATTGTCGCCGGGCAAGCTGCGCGCCTTGCGTGGTGATTTGTTTTTGGCCCCGCAAGTGCCACCGCTGCCGCCACGCCAGCGCGTCGTGACTGCCGTGCTGGCCGGGCGTTTGCCACAGCAAAGCTTGTGGGCCAGCTTGCGTTCGCTGTTGCGGCCGGATGATCTGGCGTTGGCACAGCAGGCGCTGGATGGATTTGACCTGGGTGAAAAACTGTTTGAGCGGGTAGACCGGTTGTCAGGTGGCGAGCGCCAGCGTGTCGGTCTGGCCCGTCTGCTGGTGGCGCAAGCCAGTTTGCTGCTGGTGGATGAGCCGCTTTCGGCGCTTGACCCGAGTCGCTCGCAAGCCGCGCTGCTGACGTTGTGCCAGCACGCGCGCCGCCGCTCTGCAACCCTGGTGGCGACCTTGCACCATGTGGAAATGGCGCTGGCACATTTTCCGCGCATTATTGGGCTGCGTGAAGGGGCGCTGGCTTTCGATCTGCCAGCAAATCAGGTCAGCCAGCAGGTTTTGCAGGATTTGTACGGCACGCAGTTGGCCGAGTTACATGCGAGCGAACCGGATCAGAATGCCATGCTGCCCGGCGCGGCACCTGAGCTTGCCCCGATCCCAAGCCGTTCGGAGCTGCGTTGTTGAAACCTGCCCTGCGCGATCCGGCCTGGCAACCGCGCCTGTTCTGGGCGCTGGCCAGTGCCGTCATGCTCTGGCCCATGCTGGTGCTGACCGAATTCAAACCCTGGATTTTGCTGCAAGACGATGCCTTGACACCCAGCCTGCGCTTCATCGCCAGTTTTTTCCCACCGCGCCATGATGGCGAATTTTTACTGCTGCTGGCGCGTGAAACCTGGCGCACGCTGGCGATGGCGACTGCGGGCATGACGCTGGCACTGCTGCTGGCAATACCGCTGGCGCTGGGCTCGGTGCGGGTGTTATCGCTCTCGGCGCTGACTGGCCGCATGGCGTTGCTGCCGGGTAGCGTGCGCTACTTTTTGCGCAGCCTGATGCTATTGCTGCGTAGCGTACCGGAACTGGTGTGGGCGCTGGTGTTTGTGCGGGTGGTTGGGCTCGGTCCCACGGCCGGGGTACTGGCGATTGCGCTCACCTATGGCGGCATGCTGGGCAAGGTGTATGCGGAAATTCTGGAAAGCAGCGACAGCCATGCCAGCAGCAGCCTGATGCGGAACGGGGCCGGGCGTTTGCAGGCGTTTTTGTATGCTTTGCTGCCGCAAAATGCGCATGAACTGACCAGCTACACCGTGTACCGCTGGGAATGCGCGATTCGCTCCAGCGCGGTGCTGGGGTTTGTGGGCGCGGGTGGTCTGGGGCAGTTGATGGATGGATCGATGAAAATGTTTAACGGTTCGGAAGTAGCCAGCATTTTATTGGTATT
The DNA here is from genome assembly GCA_039799405.1 of Pseudomonadota bacterium. GTDB lineage: Bacteria > Pseudomonadota > Gammaproteobacteria > Burkholderiales > Burkholderiaceae_D > CAMBDR01. The sequence goes on from JBDLSU010000763.1 coordinate 2,580, forward strand.
CATGTTGCTGGTGTGGCTGGCCGATCTACTTAGCGCGGCGTTGCGGCGGGAGCTGGCATGAGGCGCGCGTGGTTTTGGCTGGCGGGTGGCATGCTGCTTGTGATAGCCAGCTTTGCCACGCTCAATTTGCAATGGACGCAGTTTTTTTCCAGCGATGCTACCAGCCGCATGGGCCGCTTTGTGGCGGAACTGATGCACCCGCAACTTGAAACCGCATTTTTGCGCAAGCTGGCCTGGGCCACGCTGGAAACGCTGGCGATGTCGGCGCTCGGGACGCTGTTGGCCATGCTGCTGGGCCTGGCGCTGGCGCTACCGGCCAGTCAAACCCATGCGCACGACCCGGCGCGCTGGCGCGCCATCACCCGCCTGCTGCTCAATCTGTTGCGCAGCACACCCGAGCTGGTCTGGGCCGCCTTGTTGCTGATCGCCGCCGGGCTTGGCCCCTTCGCCGGTACGCTGGCACTGGCGCTGCACACAGGCGGGGTGTTGGGCCGCTTGTTTGCCGAAACCATCGAAAACGCGCCAGGCGGCCCGGGTTTTGCCTTGCGCCTGCGCGCAGTGCCGGAAGGACGGGTATTTTTATACGCCACCTTGCCGCAGATTTTGCCGCAATTGCTCAGTTATACCCTGTACCGCTGGGAAAACAATATCCGCGCCGCCACCGTATTGGGCGTGGTCGGCGCGGGTGGTTTGGGCCAGATGCTGGCGTTTCATATGGGCTTATTCCAGATGAATGAAACCAGCACCGTGTTGCTGGGCATGTTGTTGCTGGTGGTACTGGTGGATGGTGCCAGTTACCTGATCCGCACCCGCTTGGCGCGCTGATATTATTGCCCGGTTTTTTTCAAATGGCGGCCCAGCCAATCCAGAATCGTTCGATTCCACAGCAGCGAGTTGGCCGGTTTGGCAAAGATATGGCCTTCGTCCGGAATCAGCAATAACTGGCTTTCGATGCCGCGCCGCTGCAAGGCGGTGAAGGCGCTGATTGATTGGGTGGACGGAATGCGGTAATCGATTTCGCCTTGCGTCACCAGCATCGGCGTTTTCCATTTTTTGACATGGTTGACCGGGTTGAATTTTTCATGTTTGGCCGGAACGTCGAAGTAGGTGCCGCCGTATTCCCATTCATTGAACCAGAGTTCGTCGGTGCTGTAATAGCCCGCGCGGGTATCGAAAATACCGGCGTGGTTGACGATGCATTTGAAGCCATCCGGCCAATTGCCGGCAATCCAGTTCATCATGAAGCCACCAAACGATACCCCCAGCGCGCAGGCGTTTTTGCTGTCCAGCCAGGGGAATTGTTTGGCCGCCGCTTGCATGCCAAGCTGCAAATCCTGAAACGGCTTGCCGCCCCAGTCCTGGCTGACCGAATCGGTAAATGCCTGGCCGTAGCCAAGCGAACCATGGATATCAATAAACAGCACGCCATACCCGGCCCCGGCCAGCACTTGCGGGTTGAGGCGGTAAGTAAAATTATTGGCGAAACTGCCTTGCGGGCCACCATGGACAAACAAGGCGACCGGATATTTTTCTCCGGCCTTGGCGTTCCACGGCTTCATCACATAGCCATACACTTTATCGCCCTTGGCACCGGGGAAGCTAAATTGCTGGTAATCCGCCATTTTTACCCCGGCCAGCAAGGTGTCATTGGCGTGGGTAAGCTGTTGCCATTGGCTGCTGGTGGGCGCGCGGTAAAACAGTTGCGCGCCAGAATCGAGCCGGGCTTGCGCTACCACCATGGCCTGGCCGCGTACATCAAAGCCAATGACGGAACCCTGCTCGGTCAGGGCGCTGACTTTGCCAGTTGCCACATCGATCCCGAACAATTTGACCTGACCCAGATCATGGGTCTTGGTGTACAGGGTTTTGCCATCGTTTGACCAGCGCAGGGTTTGCGCCGAGCGATCCCATTTTTCCGCCAGCTTGCGCACCTTGCCGCTTTTCACGTCCAGCAGCATGATCTGGAAGCGGTCGGATTCAAAACCGGGTTTTTGCATCGCCAGATAGGCCAGCGTGCTGCCATCGGGCGAAAAAGCCGGGTGCGCATCCCAGGCTTTATTGGCGGGCGTCAGATTTTGCGGTGCGGCATTGCCGCTGCTGGGCACGCGGTACAAGTCAAAATTGGTGGACCAGGCTTCGGTTTGCCCGGCGATGCGGGCGGCAAACACCACGTTGCTGCCATCCGGGCTGAAGGCGTAATCTTCACTGCTGCCGTCCTGGCTGGAATGTACATCGGCATCCAGGCTGCCGGACAAGCTGACCGGTTCGCCCTGCAGGGTGTGGCTGGCAGTGAGCGCGCTGGCGAATAATACTTGCTGGCGGCCATCGGACTGGGTATCCCAGTGGCGGAACAACAGGCGCTTGTACAGCCTGCCCTGGGATTTGTTTTTGGCAAGCTGCTCGACCCGTGCTTTGCTACAGGCCAGATCGGGGCAATCGCGAAAGACACTGAGCGACATGGCGATGCGGCTATTGTCGGGTGAGAGTTTGAAACTATCCACCGCCAATGGCAAGGCGCTGACCTGAGTCGGTGCGGCGCTATTATCGCCAACTGGCAAACGCCAGACTTGATTGCTACCGGAGCGGCTGGAAGAAAAATAAATCGCATCACCGCTGGCTGACCAGACCGGGCTGGCATTATTGCCTTCATTGCTGGCGCTGCTGCCCGTTGCGGCATTGGTCAGCTTTTTGGCCGCGCCATCGCGCAAATTGATCAACCACAGATCATTGCGGCCCCGATTGGCTTCGAGATCAAACGAGCGCACCGTGTATACCACTTGCGTACCATCCGGCGACAGGGCAGGGCTGCCGATGCGCTCCATCTTTACCAGGTCTTCCACCGTAAACCCACGGCTTTGCGCCAGCGTGGGTGGGGTGAGGCTGGCAATGGCAGCGGTGACGAGCGTGCAGAAAAGGGTGCGAATCGATGGTTTCATATGGTTCTCCCGGTTGGTGCTGGATTTTGACGAAGGGGAGAAATGCTTGATGCATCCGGTTATTGAATCTCAGCTACCTCTTGAATTGTACGGCGATATTCCGTACAATTGTCCGACTGACATAACACCTTGATTTCCCCGGACAGGAATTTACCATGCTCACTACAGAAATTCCAACACTCGCTGGCAAAACTTCGCGACTCGAAGCGCGCGTTACGGAAGAACAAAAATCCTTGTTGCAACGCGCTGCTGCATTGGCAGGTCAGTCGCTGAGTGAATTTATTATCAATAGCGCACGTGACGCTGCCATGCGTACTATTTCTGATTTTGAATTGATTCAACTGACGACTCAGGAGCGTAATGCGTTTGTCAGCACCATCCTTAATCCACCACCGCCCGGCGAGCGACTGAAACAGGCGGCGGCAAATTTTAAAAAGAAGGCGGGGGCGTAATTGCAATCCTCAGGCTTTGTAATTGAAGCGCTTGCGCCTGCGCATCAACGTACTGCTTTTTCCAGTGGCGTTGAGGCACTCGATCTCTATTTGCACAAGCAAGCTGGGCAAGATGCCAAGCGTCATGTTGCAGCACCTTTCATTTTGCGCCAGCCACCAGAAAATCAGGTATTGGGTTACTACACCCTGTCGGCTTCGGCAATTGATACGCGTGACTTACCCGCCGAATTGGCAAAAAAGATGCCGCGCTATGGCAGCTTGCCAGTGATTTTACTGGGACGTCTGGCAGTGGCGACCAGTATGAAGGGGCGGGGTTTGGGTGAGTTTCTGTTGATGGATGGATTGCAGCGTAGTGCCCGCAGTGAAATTGCGGCCATGGCGCTGATTGTGGATGCCAAGGACGATAAAGCGCAAGCGTTTTATCAGCATTTTAATTTTATCCCCCTGCAACACCAGCCGCGCCGCTTGTTTTTGCCTATGAGTACAATCAAAGCGTTATTTGTGGATTAGTTTCGGTACCAATTGCAGAATGATTTGCACAGACTGACTCAATTTGCTTTTTCACTCGCAATGCCAAGCAATAACTTTTTCACCGGCGCAGGCAAAGCCGCGCCTTCAATATCGGCCAAATTCAGCCACTGGCATTCAATTTGTCCGGCGAAGGATTGCCTTTGCCCCATCTGGATCAGATAGGGTTGAATTTCCAGCTTGAAGTGGGTAAAACCATGGCTGACGGTTGGCAGCGGGGCACTATTTACTACGCTACCAAACGGTAGTAACACTTGCGCCGCGTGGTCGAGCGAAAACGGTGTGGCTTCAGCCTGATGGCCGTCAAGCTCCGGCAGCGATAGCAAACCGGCCCAAATGCCGGGTGATGGCCGTTGCAACAGCAATACCTGGCCTTGATGCAGCGCCACCAGCATGCTGCAATATTTTTGTGGAATCGCTTTTTTCGGTTTGCGCACCGGTAGTTGCGCTACCAGATTTTGCTTGAGCGCCACGCAGCGCGCTTGCAGTGGGCAGAGCAGGCAGGTGGGTTGGCTGCGGGTGCAGATGGTGGCACCCAGATCCATCAATCCTTGCGTGTAGCTTTCGATACCTTCATCCGCTGGCAGCAAGGCTTCAGCCTGGTGCCACAGGCGCTCTTCCACCGGTTTCAAGCCCGGATATTCCGTAACGCCAAACACTCGTGCAAACACCCGTTTGACGTTGCCATCCATAATCGCGGCGCGGGTGCCCCAGGCAAAGGCGGCGATGGCGGCGGCGGTGGAGCGGCCGATGCCGGGTAATTCTGCCAACAGCGCCGGGTCAGCCGGAAATTGGCCGTCATGCTGTTCCACCACCACTTGTGCGCAGCGGTGCAAGTTGCGGGCGCGGGTGTAGTAACCCAGACCAGCCCAGTGCGCCATCACGTCGCCACTGGGGGCAATGGCCAGATCGTGCAGGGTGGGAAAACGCTGTAAAAAGCGCTGGTAGTAGGGAATAACCGTGGCGACCTGGGTTTGTTGCAGCATGATTTCCGACAACCAGATGCGGTAAGCATCCCCGGTGTTTTGCCACGGTAAAGCGTGCCGCCCATGTTGCTGTTGCCAACGTACTATGTCGGCAGAGAAACTCGGGTCGGCAAGCTGTGGCGCCAGTGGGGCAGGGGCGACGCGCTTCAAAGCGGGATCGGCGGCACGTTCAGGCTTTCACCCGCAGTGTCATCGTCGCCATTGGCCAGATCGGCATGCAGGGCGGCGCGCAAATCGGCTTCCAGTTCGGCCAAGGCTTGTTTTTGCTGGTTGAGCTTGTTTTGCATTTCTTCAAAGGTGGTGATTTTTTCTTCCAGGCTGTCGGTGGCAACGTGAATGCGCTGGATCGAGACCATGCGGTTTTTGAGCTGTTCCTTGTGCTCGCGAATTTGCGCTTCCAGCGGTGCCATGATGACTTTGAGCCAGGCTTCCACATCGCGATTGGCTTGCACAAAGCTTTGTTTGACGCGCGAGGCGATGGAATCGAAGAATTTCTTCATCAACTGGTCGCGCGAGGTGGTCATCATGGTGGCGGTGCCAAACTGCTTCTGGTACACGCCTTCCACCATCAAAATTTCCTGACGATATTTGTCCAGATTGAACGGCATCGGTTGCGACAAAGCCAGGCCGTGTTCGTTGGAGAACTTGCGATACATCACCGCCATCATCTCGGTGATTTCTTCGGTCTTTTTGTCGGAAAGATCAAGATTGTGTTTGATATTGGCAAAGAAGGTTTTGACCGCATCGCGCAAGCCGCTGGAAAAGGTGCTGGCTTCCATCACGGCGCGGGTTTTGGCGATATCTTCTTTCAAAATATCCATGCCCAGGCTGGTGTAGACTTCGGTCGAAAGCCGTGCAAATACCGCCCGGGTGCCTTGCAACTTCATCAAACTGCTGTCAAATTCCTTCTTTTCGGCGTCAATGCGCTTCATCATGTGTTCTACCACATTACGATTTTTGCCGCGCAAGCTCTTGAATTCAAACAATTGTTCCACCACGCTGCGCATGCGCGACGAGACCATGGTGTTTTGTGCCGTGACCAGTCCATCCACATCTTCGCGCAATTGTCGGCCGATAATGTCTTTTTTGGCCGGGATCAATTCATTCGAGAGTGCGTTTTCCAGCAGATTCAGGCGGCTCTTGGCGAGCAGCGGCTTGTCTTTGTTGATTTTGGCAACCAGCCCTTTTTGTGCCGATACCGGGTACACCTGGCGCGCTTCCAGTTGCAAGGTATGCGCCACGCTGGCAACCTGCTTGTCGATCTGGCGCTGCACTTCGGCTTCGGAGCGCAATTCATCCCACATGCTGTCGATTTTGTTCAACACCACCATGCGGCCCGGCCCGGCACCGATATGGCTGCGCCAGACTTCGATATCGCTCTTGGTCACGCCCGTGTCAGCGGCCAGAATGAACAACACCGCATGGGCGTTCGGGATCAGGTTCAGCGTCAGTTCGGGTTCGGTACCGATTGCGTTCAGGCCCGGGGTATCCAGAATCACCAGACCTTCTTTCAGCAGCGGGTGCGGGAAGTTGATGATGGCGTGACGCCACAGGGAAATTTCGATCAGGCCGTCTTCGTTCAGACTCAGGCTGATGTCCGGATCATCGGCGTCGTACAAGCCATAGCGTTTGGCTTCGTCGATGCTGACAAACTTGGTCAGCGACACCTGTTTGAAGGCTTCCAGCATGCCTTCGCCGGACTGGATGTCGAGCGGCAATACGGTCCAGGCGTCGGGGCGGGTTTTAAAATCGCTGGTGGAAAGTGGTTCCGCCCGGGTTTCGATCGGCAGCAGGCGGATGCAGGGGGCAATCGCGGCTTCGTACATCAATTCGGTCGGACACATGGTGGTACGGCCGGCGCTGGAAGGCAAAATGCGCTGGCCGTAGTCGGCAAAGAAAATGGAATTGATCAGTTCGGATTTGCCACGCGAAAATTCGGCCACGAAGGCAATCGATAATTTATCATCGGCCAGCCGCCCGAAGGCACGTGCGAAGCGTTTTTCACAGGCCGGATCGGATAAATCGGCATTATGTACCCAGGTGCGATAGCGCTCCAATGCAGATACGACGCCTTTGCGCCAGGTACTGTAAATTTGAAAATCCTGGACCAGATTGCTCACATTGCCCCCACCACGGTTAGCTTGTTATTGAATGCCTGGAGCCAGATTGATCGAAAACAACATTTTCGGCCAGATCGGCGTCACAACAGGCTGCTCTATTGTCACTGATGTTCATGCTTTCGTCCAGCGATGCAAGTGCCGTTGTTGGCCCGATCCTGATTGCCGGTTGCGCGCTGGCAGACTTGAAGTCAATTGGCGGTTTGCCGCGCAAGGCTTATTTTTGACATGTCAGGCAATAAAAGGTCGAGCGTTGCCCCTGTTTTATTTGCCGGATCGGCTGGCCGCAGACCAAGCAGGGCAAGTCGGTGCGGTCGTATACGAAGTAAGATTGCTGAAAATAGCCGCTTTGGCCGTCTGCGCCGATAAAATCGCGCAAGGTACTGCCACCTTTCTCAATTGCGGCGGCCAAAATCAGCTTGATTGCGGCGGCCAGTTTGTCGTAGCGTGCCAGGCTGATTTTGTTGGCCGAGGTTTCAGGGTTGATGCCGGCACGAAACAGACTTTCGGATGCATAAATATTCCCGACCCCGACCACGATGTCGCCTGCCAGCAACACTTGCTTGATGGCGCTCTGGCGCTTGCGGCTCTCGCGGTGTAGCAAACGGCCGCTAAAACCGGGTTCCAGTGGCTCAACCCCAAGCTTGCTTAGCAGCACATGCCGCTCTATCGGCCCGTCTTGCTGGTCGTGCCACAGCACTGCACCAAAGCGGCGCGGGTCAGTCAGGCGCATGGTTTGCAAGCCGTGCTGATTTTTTACTACCATGTCGAAATGATCATGTTTTTGCGGTGCTTCATTGCCCGGCAAAATCCGTAAATGGCCGGACATGCCCAAATGGATGATCAGCGTGCCATGATCAAAATGAATCAGCAAATATTTGCCACGGCGTCCGGTGGTGCGAATGGTGCGCCCGGCCAGTGTGGCCGCCAGGTTGTGCGGAAACGGCCAGCGCAAACCGGCGCGCCGCAGGATGACGGCATCGACCGTAAAACCTTCCAGATGCGGTGCGACACCCTGTCGCGTGACTTCTACTTCTGGTAATTCCGGCATGGTATTGGGTCTCAAAAAGTCATGGGCGATGAATACAGGTGGCTACAAAAAATATCACACATGGCATGACGTGTGAACGGGCTTGAGCGTAAAATGGGAAGCCGCTCCAAACCCAACAGGAACCGTCGTGAAAAACGTCTTCATCATTGTAACGCTCTCAGGCCTGTTCTCGGCTTGTTCGACGTTTTCGCCTGCCACTTCCCCTGCCATTAGTCCTGCTACCAGTTCCAACGCCAGTGCCAGTACCAACCCCAACCCCAACCCCAACCCCAACC
>JBDLSU010000764.1:0-13575 GCA_039799405.1 Pseudomonadota bacterium
GGGTGCGGGTCAGCTTGCGCGGCCAGACTTACCACTGGATTGCGCCGTTTGAAACCCTGTCCAGCAATGCTGGCCCCGGCCGGGTGGTGCGTGGGCGCTTGACCGGTTTTGTCGATAGCCCGGAAAACGGCCTGGAAAGCCGCCCGGTCAAGGATTTTCGTGGCTGGATCTGGCAAGGCGCGCATTGTTTGCCTGCCAGCAAAACCAGCGCTCCGGGGGATTGCCAGCGCAATGCGTTTTTCTCGATCCGCCTGCCGGTGGTGTTGTGGCAAGAAGCCTTGCAAGACGCATTGCTTGACAAAAGCCGGGTCAGTTGGCCGCCTTCTGATCTGGATAAAATTGATGTGCATATACAGGTACTGGCACCGGGCAAGGGCAGTCCTTTGCTTGATAGTAATAGCAGCAACGCGGTGCCACCCTTCGCCATCACCGACCTGACCCCGCTGCTGTTGCCCGGTGAAACCCTGAGCGTCAACAAGCCGGGCGGGGCCAATGTGGTGCAACTGACCGGGCTGGAAGCCTCGCTTGACGATGCCTGGCACTGGCTGGCGATGGTGATCCGGCGCATTCCGGTGGCGGGTTATGATGCGCCACTGGAGAGCCGCGAATCGATCAATACCCCGCTTGGCAGTTATGAAATTGTGCTCAAGGGCGATGTGCGCAGCGTGAATAAAACCCTGGGCGTGGTCGCCACCCGCATCGCCTGGTTTGTGGTGGCGATGTTTTTGGCGCTGGCGCTGGCGTGGAGCGTGCTGGAAATACGCATCATCCACCGCATTGCGATTCTGACCAAGCGCGCTGCCACGCTCTCGAAAAAGGTCAAGGGCGCAGGCGGGCTGGAAGAATTTGACGTGGCTGATTTGCGCGGGGCCGACGAACTCGGGATTTTGGCCAGTTGCCTGCACGATTTGCTGCGCCGGGTGCGGGAAGATGTGGAACGCGAAGCAATTCGCGCCGAGCAGGAAAAGCAGATGTGGCACGCGGTCGGCCATGAAATCATGTCACCGCTGCAGTCGCTGCTGGTCTTGCATGGCGACGAGCACGACCCCAGCAACCGCTACATCCATCGCATGCAGCAAGCGGTGCGTATTTTGTACGGAAGCGCCTCACCCAGCGAAGCGTTTCAGTCCAGCGTGCTGGAAGTGGCGGTGGTCGATCTGACCGCCTTCCTCAGCCATGTGGCCAGCAATGCGCACTGTGTCGGCATTGACAATGTGGTGTTTGAGCGCTCAAGCCTGCCCGATGGCGCTGCCCCGGATGCGCCGGTACTGGTACGTGCCGATGAATATTCGCTGGAAGACGTGGTGACCCACGTACTGCGCAACGCCGAACGCTTCCGCAACCCCGGCACCCCGATAGTGCTGCACCTGGCCGCCAGCGAAACCGCCGCCAGCATCACCATCCATAACCAGGGGCCGAATATTGATGAAGCCATGATCGACAAGATTTTTGAATATGGCGTATCCGACCAGGCCGATAGCGCCGCCCATGGCAACCGTGGCCAGGGGCTGTTTGTGGCAAAAACTTATATGGCCAAAATGGGCGGCACCATTACGGCACAAAATGTGGCGAACGGGGTGGTGCTGGTGTTGGGTTTGCAGCGGGCGGGTGCGTGAGACTGGATTTCCGGCGCGCCCTGAGTTTTGGTGGTGCCATCCGGCCCCAAACTGATTGAGACATCAGAATCTATCACCTCTGCAGCCTAAATCCAGCCATGTCTGCCAGCACGTACACCATCATGGAAGTTGATCCGCAGGGCGTGGACGCCATGGCCTTGCTACGCGAAGCCGCTATCGAAGCACGCACGCTGTATCAGGTAGCAGAAGGCACACCCTGGCCCGGCAATCCACCCACGCCACCCGGCGGCATTTATCTGGTGGCGTATGATGGCGCGCTGCCAGTAGCCTGTGGCGCGTTGCGCCCGCTTGACACCGAAACCGCTGAAGTGCGGCGCATGTACGTGCTCAAGCACTTGCGTCGCGCCGGGCTGGCGCGCACCATGCTGCGGCGCTGGAGCAAGCAGCCCTTGCCATGGGCTACCGCAGGCTCAGGCTGGCAACCGGCAATTTGCAGCATGCGGCGATGCGCTTGTATGAGGCTTACGGCTTCACCCACATTGCACCGTTTGGGGAGCATGTGGGTGATCCGCTGAGTGTTTGCTATGAGAAGCCATTACATAACACCTGGATTGATCAAGCTTTATTTCTTGACCCGGCTTAATGCCTCAGAAATTATTTGGGTACCAGGGTAGTCGAGCGCTTCGTCCTTTACTTGCTCCAAATCCGGATAGAGGCTTTGCGCTTCTTTGAAATATTTCTCAGCATTAACCAAATCCTTTTTATTGATAATACGTTTGGCCCAATTACAGTAAAGGGCCATGGCCAATGTGCGACGGGCGTGACCATAGTCCGAGATTGCAAGTGCCCTTTCAGCGCCACGCTTGCCTCAGACACCTGATTGCCAATATAAGTGAACAGTGTGCTTTCACCACTGGCATCGTTCACACGACGCAACAAACCATTGTCGCCGTAGATAAAGCTGAGGGCATTGCCTTCCGGGTCGTTGCTGCTGATAATGCGGCCATTATTCGTGCTGTCATAGCTTTCCTGGATGCCGCTACTGCCATCAGTCCATAGCCAGTTGGTGCCGCTCAAGCTGAGCGTATCGAAAGCGCCTGCGCCATCGCTGCTGCGATACAACTGCCGGGCTTGATCCCAGCTATAGACCGATACAGTGCCATCGCCATCAATCCGGGTAATGGTGCTGTCGATGGTGTTGACTGCACCAGTCAATCCGGTCACTTGCTTGTGCAGGCCAAATTTCCAGTTGTCGCCGTTATCATCGTTGAATTTGCCTTGCGCATTGTAAGTGCGGTTGAGTGCCAGATCCAGGCCAGTCGATGCCAGAAAGCTGTCCCGGTCTTGCAGCACCAGATTGCCCGTCGCCACATTGACATACGCTGCTTCGCCATTGCGGCCAGTGCTTGCATTCCCAATCAACCCACGTTGACCCAACAGCGCAGCCGATGAATTGAGTAGTCCCGTACCGTTGCCACTTACAATCGCTGACATGCTTTTCCCTTTGTTGAAATGAGAGAGTGATTTCGGATTAAAATTGCTTGATGTCCGAAATTGACTGTTTTAATGTTAATTTCCATGCTGAAGGCCAAGTTGAAATAAAAAGAAATTCTTACTGCATTGCAACTCGGCGACTGTTAAACAATGTATCCAGCGTTTTTGGATTTTGTTTAGCGAAATTTGATATTTATTTTCATGGCCTACTGACTTATTTTGCTTGCCGCACGCAGGAAGAGCGCATCCATAAATGGGGCAGAATGCCGGAGGGTATTGAACAAATTGCCTGAAACAATCATCTCTGCAAGGAAAATCCAGCCATGTCTGTCAGCCCGTACACCATCATTGAAGTTGATCCGCAGGGTGCGGACGCCATGGCCTTGCTGCGCGAAGCCACTATCGAAGCACGCACGCTGTATCCGGTGGCGGAAGGTACACCCTGGCCCGGCAATCCATCCACGCCAGCGGGCGGCATTTACCTGTTGGCCTATGCTGGCGCGCAGCCTGTCGCCTGTGGTGCGTTGCGTCCACTGGATGCCAATACGGCGGAAGTGCGGCGCATGTACGTGCTCAAGCGCTTGCGCTTGCCGGATGAAATCAGCGCAGTTTTTTGATATCGAATCATGTCCTGTTTTTTAACCCCGGCCATGGAGCTTTACCATGTTGCAACAAGTTCAACCCGTTTTGCCATCACGCAACGTCGCGGCAGCAGTCGATTTTTATGTCGGCAAACTTGGCTTTACGCTGGTGTTTCTGGCGCAAGAACATCCGGCCTATGCCGTGATCCGGCGAGACGGAGTGGAGTTACACCTGCAATGGAATGAGCCAGCACAATGGGGGCATGGCGACCGGCCGATGTTGCGATTTTTAGTGAGCGAGCTTGATGCGCTGTTTCATGAACTGGCTGCGCACAATGTGTTTCAGGATCATACTGCGTTGCGCACAACGCCCTGGGGCACGCGCGAGTTCGCATTTTACGACCCTGATCAAAATGGCCTGACTTTTTATACTGGATCATAATGCCCGTCTCCCTTCCTTCCTGCTCACTCGCCGACCTGCGCGTCATTGAATTGACCGCTTCGCACGAAGCGCTGTTACAACGCTTCTTTGACGCCAACCCGGCCTATTTTATGGCCGTCAATGGCGAGCCTGCTGACCCGAATGAAGCGCATAAAGAAATTCACGCCGAACTGCCGCCCGGCTGGGCCTTTACCAAACAGTGGCTGATCGGCTACCTTGGCCCGGATAATGAACTGGTCGCGATGGCCAATATCACTTCCGATCTGTTGGCGCAAGGGGTATGGCATATCGGCCTGCTGATTCTGGCAACAGCACGCCACGGCAGCGGGCAAGCAAAAACGCTGTACCAGAGCCTGGAAAGCTGGGCCATGGCGCATGGTGCCAACTGGCTGCGCTTGGGCGTGGTGCAAGGCAATGCGCGGGCCGAACGCTTTTGGGAATCACTCGGCTTTGTGCAGACCCGTACCCGCAGCGGCGTGATCATGGGACAGCGCATCAATACGCTCAGGGTAATGGTCAAGCCCTTGCGTGGCGGTAGCTTGGCGCACTATCTGGCCTTGATTCAACGCGACCGGCCAGAAAACTGAGGGAAATGAATTGACAACATCATCCATGCTGCTGGGCGTCTTGTTTGGCTCGATTGGCTTTGGCTACTTTTTATACGGCAGCAAGCAAAAAGCCCTGGTGCCGTGGTTTTGTGGTGTCGCGATGATGGCAGCGCCTTATTTCATTGCCAATAACTTGCTGCTGGTGTTGGCAGAAGTTGGTTTGATGGCGGTGGCGTATTTTGTGCGTTTTTGAGATTGGGCAAAAGTCCGGCTATGAATGATATTCACCACCTGAAAAATCTGGGGCCAAAATCGGCCTTGATGTTACAACATGCCGGGATAACTTCGCTTTCGCAACTGAAGGCACTGGGCGCAATCAGCGCATTTTTACGGGTGCAGGATGCCGGACTGAAGCCAAGTCTGAATTTACTCTATGCACTGGAAGGTGCGCTGCAAGGAGAGCATTGGCAAGTGGTTGCCAAAAACATGCGGGCGCAGTTGCTGATTGAACTTGATGCCGCCATCGAATCACGAAAAACAGTAAATTGATGGCGGTGGTAAAGCTATTCTGGTTCAGCAGCGCAGAACCAGAACGCTTGCCAGATGTTTACGCAGTTTGCCCCGACCACAAACGCTGCGCCTTGGCATAGGCGTTGGCACCAACCGAGCGACCCAGTGCCAGACCTGCGGTATTGCCTTCCATGAAGTGGATGCCACCTAACAGGCGCGACATACCGGCTTCGTTGGCGGCGTCGGTAAAGGTGGGCCAGTTCAGGGTAACAGGTGCTGCGGGTACGGAAGCATCCACGCGCAACGAACGCGCTGGCTGGGTGTGGCTGGCACCGAATGTGTCGCTGCCAGTGAAGCGCTTTAACACTTCTGCACCTGCCGCGCTAAAGCCACTATGGCCGGATACATATTCCGGGAAAGGTGGTGTCGGGAAGGAGGCGATCTGGAAGGTGCGCCAGGCTTCGCCAGGCACATCCACCAGACCAGCGGCCGGGCCATCGCTGCCATAACTTTTCACGGTCTGGCCGTTGTACAGGAAGCGGATTGCCGTGATCGGGCGGCAGTAGTCATAAAAGCGTTTGGCTTCCCAAACCGCAATACTGGCATCAAAAATGGCATTGCTCAGGGCAAAGAACATCTGTACCGACTGGTCATTGGTTTGCTTGTCGCGAGCGGCCACGAATTGGCCAAACAGACCCCAGTGGCCGGGTGGCAGTTCTGATGCCGGGCCATCGGCCCAGTATTCGGCGATAACTTTTTCCTTGTCGGTGAGCGCCTGCTGGATCGCAACCACTTCTGCCGCCTGGGCGCGGAAACCTGGTGAATTGAGCGCCTGCGGCGGGGTTGGGCGGAACTGCGAGCGTGAAGTGAGCGCAAACGGTGTGACGCGGCCCCAGAATGGCCCGATATAGGCAGGGGTTCTGGTGACGCCCGTGGTATCAAAATAGGTCAATTGCTGCCAGTGATCCGGTGCCGGAATGCCGGACAAAGGTGTTGAGGTGGTGAAACTGGCGGCGGGATTGCTGGGGGTATACAGCGGGTATTCGGCACTGGCGTAATCGGCATACGGAACACCGGAAGTGCTCAGGCTACCACTCTGATTGGAGCCATCGGTGCGGCGGAAATCGATCACGCGCTGGGCAGCGGTATTGCCAATGCCGTCCGGTGTGACGCTATCGATACGGGTAGAAAGCGCAAAGCCCAGGGTTTTCATCTGTGCTTCAAAGGCCGCTTTTTCAGTCGGATACAGATCATTCAAAACCCGGATTGCGGCGTAGCTCATGGCGCGAATCTTGTTGTAATTGGTTTGCTCTTCGGGGGGGCGGCGTTGCGAAGGTGCAATGGTAGGTTGTGCGGCGACATTGTAGGCGCTCCAGGCGTCATACATGGCAGTATGCAAAATGGCCAGTGCCCGCGCCACCATCGGTGGGCCAGGCTTGACCACACGGACCGCTTCCAGTGCAGTCTGGTTCCAGATCACCACCACATTCGGCACCGGGGTGTTGTCGTTGCCGCTGTTACCACCACCGCAAGCGCTCAATACTGCAGTCGCACCACTGGTCAGAATAAAATCACGACGTTTCATTGCATTCTCCGAAGATAAAGTTAAGGATTGTTTCAGTCGAATCAGGTTGATTGCATGTAAGTTGATCTGGATCAAGGTAAAAAAGCCGAAAATGGCTTGATGGAATTTCACTCCAGACATGTAAACCTGTTATTTTTTGCTGGTATTGCATTTTCTGTTTTCTCTGATGCCATTGTCAATCAGGCCCTGATGAATTTTCAGTAGGATGTTGTTTTCCAGGGTTGATTGATGGCAACCTTATTTTTGCTGCCATCAATCTGGTTTTTTGTGAATGTTGATGTGCTTGCCAAGGCCTGGCCTGACAAGGGGCGTTTTAAATTGGTTTAAGCAAGCAAAGGCTTGAACAGATGTGCTTGACAGGGAATCAGCAAAACCATGATACTGTGGCCTGCTTGATCTAGCCTGTCTGTGGAAAGTGGTTTTTGCTCAATCGAATCATTTTTCGTGTTGCATGTTTCATTTCCTTTTCCGGAGTCTTCATGTGTCAACCCGTCAAGTTGGGCGCTCTCGCCACATTTTCATTACTTACGCTGGGCAACGCCTTGTACGCGCCTGCTCATGCCGCCAAAACCCTGGTGTATTGTTCCGAAGGTAGCCCGGATGCATTTAATCCGCAGCTCTCCAATTCCGGCACAACCTTTGATGCCAGCGCCATTCCGATGTATAACCGCCTGATCGAAGTCGATCCCGGCACCACCAATTTGCTGCCCGCGCTGGCTGAATCGTGGGAAATATCCAACGACGGTTTGCAATACACCTTCAAATTGCGCAAAGGCGTGAAATTCCACAGCAGTGCCCGATTCAAACCGACGCGCGATTTTAATGCCGACGATGTGCTGTTCAGCTATAACCGTCAGGCCGACCCCAAACACCCGTTCCACACCACTATTCCCGGCAAAACCTTTATCTATTTTGAAGACAAGGGCCTGGCCAAAATTATCGACAAGCTGGAAAAGCTGGACGATTACACCGTGCGCTTTAAACTCAAGCACCCGGAAGCGGCTTTGATGGTGGATTTGTCGCTCAGTTTTGCCTCGATTTTGTCGGCCGAATATGCGGCCAAAATGAAAGCCGCCGGCACGCCGGAAGTGATCGATACCGAACCGGTGGGCACCGGGCCGTTTCAATTTGTCTCGTATCAAAAAGACGCCACCATCCGCTACAAAGCCTTCGAGCATTACTGGCGCGGCCGGGCCAAGCTGGATAATTTGATCTACGCCATCACGCCCGATGCGTCGGTGCGCTATGCCAAGCTCCAGGCCAATGAATGCCAGGTGATTGCCATTCCCAAGCCCGCCGATGTCGCGCTGATGAAGTCAGATCCAAAACTTAAACTGATAACTTCGGAAGGGTTGAACGTCGGCTATATCGCCTTCAATACCGAGAAAAAGCCGTTCGATAACAAACTGCTGCGCCAGGCCCTGACGCTGGGCGTGGATCGGGCCGCGATTTTGAAAAACGTGTATCAGGGTACGGCGCGTCAGGCCAAAAACCCGTATCCCTCCAGCTTGTGGTCGTACAACGACAAGATAGTGGATTACCCTTACGACCCGGTGAAAGCCAAAGCCTTGCTGGCAAAAGCCGGGTTTGCTGACGGCCTGAAGTTTGATCTGTGGTATTTGCCAGTACAGCGCCCGTATAACCCGGACGGCAAGCGCATGGCAGAATTGATTCAGGCTGATTGGGCCAAGATCGGGGTCAAAGTCAATCTGATTACCTTTGAATGGACCGAATACCTGAAGCGCACCCAGAAAGGCGAACATCAGGTGGCGATGCTGGGCTGGAGCGCCGGGGCTGACCCGGATGAATTCCTCGGCCCGAATTTAAGCTGCGCAGCGGCCAAGGGCGGCGGCAATGTGGCGCGCTGGTGCAATAAGGAGTTTGAAGCGCTGTATCAAAAAGCCAAAGTGGTGGCGCAGCAAAGTGAGCGAGCCAGGCTGTATGAAAAAGCCCAGGAAGTGATCCATGAAGAAGCGCCCTGGGTGATGCTGGCCCACGCTTTATTGACCACACCGGTGCGCAAGGAAGTGACGGGCTATGTGAATGACTTGCTCTCAAATCACTATTTTTATAAAGTCGATTTGGAAAAGTAAGGCGCGCCTGGCTTTAAATTGTTGCCGCCCCCATTGTTTTTTTCTGCCTTTGCGCCATCTGGCCTATATTACAAATGGCTGGAGAGGCGCATGTCAGGCCGGACAACGTGGTTTGCCGTAAAGGGCGAGTGTGTCGTAGCGGGGGGCTTATGCTGACGCTGGTTCTATTGATGCTGGTGCCGTTGCTGGTGGCGCTGGCCTGGTATCTGCCCGCCGTGGCGGTGCGGCGCGCGGTCGCCAAGCCATTTCCATCGGCCTGGGCCAGCATATTGCGGCGCAATCTGGCCCCCTATAACGCCATGCCGCCACCACTGCAACAGCAATTGAAGCGGCTGATTTTGCAGTTTCTGGCGCAGAAAAAATTCATCGGCTGTGGCGGGCTGGAAATTACCGATGAAATGCGCGTCACCGTAGCGGCGCAAGCCTGTTTATTGATTTTGAACCAGTCGGCCTACCAGCGCTCGCTGCGTTCGCGCCCCTGGCTACCCTGGTTGCCGCAGGTGTTTCCGGCACTGGGCCTGGTTTTACTCTACCCTTCATCCTTCGTGGTGCCGCGTGACAAGTTTGGTGTCGGCGGCTTGGTCACCCATGCCAGCCAGACCCTGGCCGGAGAATCGTGGAACGATGGCCGGGTGATTCTGGCCTGGGATCATGTGTACCAATCCACCCAATCATTTGCCAGCGGCCACAACGTGGTCATCCACGAATTTGCCCATCAACTGGACAGTGAAACCGGCAGCAGCAACGGCGCACCCGCCTTGCCCAGCCGCGCGGCCTATGAACGCTGGTCGCAGGTAATGGGCGAAGAATTTGCCCGCCTGCAGCAGTTGCAGGCGCAGGCTGAACAAGCGCAGAATGATGCCCTGTCCGGCATCGATCAAGGCCCGGACGAATGGTCAGAACCCGCGCCACCAGTTGCCAACGCACTCGAATTTTATGGTGCCCAAAACCCGGCCGAATTCTTTGCCGTCGCCACCGAAACCTTTTTCAGTCGCCCGCATCATCTGTTTCAACATCACCCGGCTTTGTTTGCCGAGTTTCAGCGCTATTACCGGGTTGATCCGCGCATGTGGGACGATGTTGGGGTAAAAACCTTGCAGTAAGGCCGATGCTTGTTTGGGTTATTCTGCGGTTGAGGCGTCGTTATCCTTTAGCTGTCGCCAGTCTGATTTCTTATTGATAAATTTGCAGTGCCGGGAGAATATACGATACTGAGTAAAATTACTCAGTATCGTATTTTTCAAGTTTGTTTCTGACGAACTGCCTGGCTGAACATCCCGATTTTACCGATTTAATCCATTTTCAACCCCCGGGTTTGTTCCACCACCGCCACCACCAGTGCCGCCAGCAAGGGAAATTGCTGCCTGGCTTGCGCCAGATCGCCTGCATTGGCGCTCAGTTCCAGGGTGCGGCACAGTTCTTGTAGCTGGCCGTCATCAAAATAGCCGGAGCACCCCTTCAAACTGTGGACGGCCGTGGCAAAGCCCGGGGCATTGCTGGCTGCCAGTTCGTCTTGCGCCAGTTGGAGCAGGCGCGGGGCTTCTTTCAGATACATTTCGACCAGTCTTTTGCGGGCTGCCGGGCTAAAGCTTGCCAGCGCGTGTGGTTTGGCCGGCGGGTTGGCGTTGACCGCTGCGGCGGCACTGGCGGGGGGAGCGGCTTGGGTGACTGTGGTGGTGGCCGGGTTTGGTGTGGCGGCGCTGGGCGGCAGCGGGGCGCTGTGCTGGTTCAGCATGCTGATCATGCGGGCGATTTCATTTTGCAATTCCACTTCATTGATCGGTTTGCCAACAAAGCCATTGGCCCCGGCGGCGAAAAAGCGCTCGCGTTCGGCTTGCGACACATTGGCGGTGACTGCCAGCACCAGAATGCCAGGGTTGCGTACCTGCTGTTCGCCCCGGCGCAAGCGTTGCAGGGTTTCCAGGCCATCCATTTCCGGCATGCGGCTATCGAGCAGCAGCAAGTCGTAGTCTTGCGCGGCCAGTTGCGCCAGCGCCTGCTTGCCGTTTTCGACGAGGTTGATGCGGTGGCCCATCGATTCCACCAGATCGCGCACAATAATCTGGTTGGTGGCACCGTCTTCGGCACATAAAATGTGCAGATGACGGCTGTGCTGGCTGATGCTGGCTGATTGCTCAGGGGGGCTGACTGCCACTCCCGGGGTCAGCGGCAGGGTGACGCTGAAGGTGGTGCCAACCTTGAGTTTGCTGGCAACCCTGATGGTGCCGCCCATGGCATCGATGATGCGCTTGCAAATGGCCAGCCCCAGCCCGGTGCCGCCGTAGGTGCGGGCGGTGGACACGTCGGCTTGTTCAAATTTCTGGAACAGGCGGGCGATGGTGTCGGCACTCATGCCGATGCCGGAATCGCGCACGGCCAGCAACACCTGGCAATCCTGATCCAGCGTGACTTTGACCCGTACTTCGCCATTGTGGGTAAATTTGACGGCGTTGCCGATCAGGTTGACCAGAATCTGGCGCAAGCGGGTCGGGTCGCCATACCACCAGACCGGCAAACCGGGTTCGATATCGGCGTACAGACTCACGCCCCGGGTTTCGGCCCGTTCCATCAGCATGGTGACCACGTCGCGCACCAGACCGGGCAAGTCAAAATCGATCAGGTCGAGTTGCATTTTCCCGGCTTCCAGCTTGGAATAGTCCAGAATGTCATTGATGATTTGCAGCAGCACTTCGGCATTGGACAAGCCCACTTGCAGTTTGCTGCGGGTATCGGGTGCCAGTTCCCGGGCTTTCAGGGCGAAGCGCAGCATGCCGATCACGCCACCGAGCGGGGTGCGCACTTCGTGGCTGATCATGGCCAAAAAGTCGCTCTTGAGCTGGTTGGCCGCTTCCGCTGCCTGGCGTGCGGTTTCTGCGGCCTGCTGGGCTTCGAGTGATTTTGCCAGCGCCAATTCCTTGTGGCGGATTTCGGTGACATCGTGCGCAATCAAAATGGCATGGGTTTCGCCCTGCAGTTCAAACAGGCGCCCCGAGAGCAGGGCGCGCATCTGGCGTCCGACTGGAGTTTTAATTTCGGCTTCAAACTCACGCACCATGCCTTGTTCGGTCAGGATCTGGATAAAGCGCTTCAGATCGGCGCGGTCTTTCCATAAATCGAAGGAATTGGCATTGCTGCCAATGATTTGCTCGCGCGGCAGTACGCAGGCGCGCCCGGTTTCTTCATTGAAATCGACCACGATGCCATCTGACAGGCGCGCCACGCCGATCATGTCGGGAATGGCGTTGAAGATGGCGGCAAATTTTTGTTCTGATGCACGGGTGGTCATTTCGGCTTGCAGCCGTTCGGTAATATCCTGGCCAAAACCAAACACATAGTTGACCCGGCCTTCGCCATCGAGCGTGACTTCGCCTTCCGAGCGCAGGGTGCGAATGGCACCGGAGGTGGTGACAATGCGGAACTGGGTGCCGGGTACCTGATGGGTGCGCAGCGTGGTTTTGACATCGTTCATGCAGCTTTCCTGGTCGTCCGGATGGACAAAACCGAATGGCACCATGCCCGACATGCTGCCGACAAAGCCCGGTTCCAGTTCTTCCTGCATTGGTGCTTCCACCTGATAAATATCGTACATGGTGCGCGACCACAGCATGCGGTCGGTTTCCGGATACCATTGCCAGATGCCCATGCCAGCAATTTGCTGGATCCGTGCCAGCATGTCATAGCTGCGCCGCAATGCCGCTTCCTGGCGGCGGCGGTCGGTGGCATCGCGCGAAATGGTCAGGACATGGGCTTCGCCATCAAGTTCGATCAACACTGCCGAAATCAGGTCATGGCGGCGCACCCCGAGCATGGCGGTTTCACAGGCAAAGTTGTTGACTGCGCCATGGGTTTTGATCAGTTGAATGAAGCGCCGTTTCTCGTCCGGATTGAGCCAGATGCCGAGTTGTTCGGCGGTTTTGCCGATCACGTTGCAGCGCTCGACCGGGGTATTGCGTCCGACTTCGGCATTGATTTCCACCACCAGGCCATCCGACAGGCGGGTAATTAAAATGGGGTCGGGCACCGCGTTGAGGATGCTGGCAAAGCGCTGCTCGGAGGCATGCAGCGTGTCCAGATTGGCTTGCGCCTGTTGCAGTGCATTGGCTACCTTGGCCGCCATGCGGTTGAAGGCGCGCGTGACCTGGCCGATTTCGTCATTGCGCCGGGTATTCAGACTGACCTGGAAATCGCCATCGGCCATGCGCTGTGCGCCTTCGGCCAGATGTTGTAGCGGCGTAATTACCATCCGGTTGCCAATGATGAATACCAGTGCTACCGTCAGTGCCAGTGCCAACAGCAAGGTGCCAACAATGGGTAAAAAATCATTCACCCCAACCAGTTGCGAGGCATCGAAGGCGGCTACGCTATACCATTTCAGCGGGGCCAGATAGGCAATCGCCACCACGCGCGGCGTGCCGTCAAAACTCAGCATCAGCGGAGTAGCAGATCTTTGTGGGGCGAAGGGCAAATTTGACAAACTGGCGGCCTGGGCGTTGGCCATCGCCAGTTTCAGTTGCTGGCGTTCTTCTTCGGTATTGGCCAACTTCCAGATCGATGGCGGCACCGGCGCTTGATTGCCCTGATTGCCCTGACTGGCTCGAAGGGCCTGGCTATGGCCTTGCACCACGCCGTCTTCATTGATAAACATGCTGACCACGCCCGGTGGTTGTGACTTGATAAATTCATCGATGAAGTGGGTGATTTCGATGCCGGTGCCGACCACCCCAATCGCTTGACCCTGATCTTTC
>JBDLSU010000765.1:0-5449 GCA_039799405.1 Pseudomonadota bacterium
CTCGCCACCATTGGCAACACTGATTGGCGTCGCAATTTTTCTGATTCTGTTATTGATCGTGCAGATCACACTGGGTATCAAGGGCCGCAAATGGGCCTGGCAACGCAAACGCTGGAAAAATATCGCCCACTTCAACCGGGTACAACGCTGGTGGAGCTTGGCGGCACTGGTCATTTTGCCCCCTGCCTTCGTCGCGACCGCCGGTTTGGAGATGTATGAAGGCTACCGGTTTCAATCCGGCAGAATGCAATTGATCGATGCAAGCGTTAATGCAATGACTACTGCCGGATATCTCGGTGACTACATGCAAGAACATGCAACCATCCCCGCCACGCTGGAGCAAGCCGGGTTGAGCGCCGACCTGCCGGACCAAATCGGCAAACTGCAGATCAACCCGGCCAGCGCTGAAATCACCGTCACCATGAAAAAAGGCGATTCAGCAGGTAAATCTTTCATGCTGGCACCTTCTTTCACCAAAGATGGCGAAATCGAATGGCGCTGTCTGGCCGGACAAATCGAGCCATCCTTACACATCCCGGAATGCCGCCACAATGTCGCTGAAAAGGTCAGCATATTCACCACCCGTTTGCAAGGGCTGGCCGCATTGCATTTTGCGGAAAGCGTCGGCAAAACCATGGAACAACGAATGCAATTGCCGGACAAGGTGCCAGACTCGCTAAGCGATGCCGGGATCGAAGTCCATTACCCTGATGAGATCAAGGCAATCAAACTGGAGCCCAACGGTGCGCTCCGGGTTACCCTGAATATTGCCGCACTACAAAACCAGTCTTTTATGCTGATACCGCAACTGGATCAGCAGAAAAACATCCGTTGGGATTGCGTCAATCTGGATATAAATTACCTTCTGATCCCACCGACTTGTCACCGTGCCGGGGAAAAATAGTTTGACCGGATGAAGGCACCGCACCTTCAGTGCAGGCTACTTGATGGCAGTGGCTGATATTCCAGCAGCATCACTTCGCCTTCAATGCCAAAGCCGGACCCGGCATACACCACCTGAATGCGCTCTTCGGCACTTTCGCCCACGGTATTGCCATCCTTGATGACGGGGCCATTGTCCAGCACATAACCGGCCAGCGACATCAGCCGTTCGCGCAGTTCGGCCGGGGAATCGGAGGCGTTGTGGGTTTCAAACTCCATATGCCCGAGTGCGCGCATGCCGGTGGTAAAGCCGCTGGCGGTGCGTTCTTCATTCCAGCCCACCCGAAAATCGACCCAGATATACAGCGGCGGCCCCATTGGCATAATCTCCAGCGCCATATCGGTAAAAATCCCCTTGGGCACCAACAAGGCGGCATTGCACCAGAACACGCCCAGCGCTGTCGGCGTGGTCGCCATCAGCGCCACCGTGGCCTGGGTCAGCAGGGTTGACAGCGCCACCGGATCAAGCTCGCCCGACACCGTTACCACCGCGTGCATCTGATGCGGCTTGAGCGCGCTTTCAGCATCCCGCCACAAAATACTGGTGGCGCACGGGCCTTCCAGATCGCTCCAGGGTATGGGGGCGGGCATCAAGCCGATGGCAATGAAACATTCCCCGATCTGAAGCGAACAGGTGCCGTCTTCTTCGCACGGGTCGCTGGAAGCGGGCAGATCCGGCCAGAGTTGCGCCAGTTGTTGCTGAATATCCGCTACCGTGAAAGATGGCGCGGTGCTGAATGGAACCATGGAAATTTGGAGGGCCATCATATTCCTTCTGTCTGTCTGGCATGAAAATAAGTCGGCTACACACCAGCGTAGCCATGATGTTAAGGCAGGCGCTATGATCAGGCTTTATGATCAGGCTTTATTTGCCCCGGCGCGCTTGCAAACAGCGGGCAAAAACAGATGCAACTTGAGCGCCCTGCCACCGGGTTCGGCATAGGTGATTTGCTGCGGCGCAGCTTCATCCGCAAGGGCGTGGCAAGCGCTGGCGAGCAGCAGTACGACGAGCGCGAGGCGCATGATTTATCTCCGCAGGCAAGGGTTGGGCAATCTGAGGCAGGCATGGTAGCAAGCTATCCGGATTTAGGTCAAGCTATGTTTTCCCCAGCACGCCATGGATGCGCGCCTGGGCCGGATTGGCAAACCACGCCGTCAACAAATCCAGCGCATGGCGCACCTTGGCGCTTTGTTGTTGACGGCGCTGGGTGACCGCAAACACCGGCACCGGGGCCAACCGCCAGCCCGGCAACAGCGGCAACAAGCGCCCGTCTTGCAGCGCCAGGTGATCGTCCTGACTCACGCCCACGCCGATGCCCCAGCCAGCCACGCACAGCGCGTGCAGCGCCACCACTTGCGAGGCTTGCACCCGTGGCTGCACGCGCAAGGTTTCTTGCTCGCCGTTCGGGCCAGTCAATTCCAGCACATCGCCGCTGATGGTGCGTGCTTTATTGCCGAGCCAGTCGTGTTGCAGCAAATCGCGCGGATGACTGGGCCAACCGCGCGCCGCCAGATAATCCGGCGCGGCGCACAGTTGGCGCTGAATCTGCCCCAGTTGGCGCGCCACCAGGCCAGAATCCTGCAGCGCCCCAACCCGCAGCGCCACATCCACCCGCGCTTCAATCAAATCGATCACCGCATCGTCCAGCAGCAATTGCAAGCTCAGTTTTGGATGCTGGCGCAGCGGGGCCAGTGCTTGCGCCAGCAAACTACCAAAGCCAGCCGGTGCCGCCAGCCGCAATTCGCCCTCTGGTTCATCACGCAAACGCGCCAGCGCTTGTTCCGCCGAGCGTGCCGCCGCCACCATGGCATTGCAGCCTTCCAGATAACGCTGCCCGGCTTCGGTCAGGCTCAGTTGCCGGGTCGAGCGATGCAACAGCGCCAGGCCCAGGCTTTGTTCCAGTTGCCGGATATGCTGGCTCACCGCCGATGGCGTCATCCCGAGTTGACGCGCCGCCGCGCTGAATGAATTGGCCGCCACCACTTCCGCAAAAATCGCCATGCGTTTGAGTTGTTCCACCGGTTTTCTCCTGTCCACGCCCTATTGTGAAGTATGACTTCAAAGTGATAGCGGATTTTAGCCGCTATTCAAGCCAATGTGAAGTATCTATACTGGCTTCATTCAAGCAACATCACCCAACCCAATTTACTCAACCCACACAGGAGATTCACATGAAAATCGCACTCATCGGCGCAACCGGTTTTGTCGGCACCCCCATTCTGGCGGAATTGTTAAGCCGGGGTCATCAAGTTACGGTACTGGCACGCAACCCGGCCAAATTGCCCGCGCAAGCCGGTTTGACGGTGCTTGCCGCCAGCGCCACCGACAGCGCCCAGGTAGCGCAAGCGGTAGCCGGGCATGACGCCGTAATCAGTTCTTACAACCCGGGCTGGAACAGCACCGATTTGCGCGCCGAAACCGTGGCCGGCTACCAGAGCATTATTGCGGGCGTGAAGCAATCCGGCGTGCAGCGCTTTTTGCTGATCGGCGGCGCAGGCAGCCTGTATGTGGCACCGGGGCTGCAACTGGTGGATGCACCGGGCTTTCCGGCAGAATACTTGCAGGCGGCGCTGGCGATGCGCGATGTATTAAATTTGGTGCAGGCCGAAACCACGCTCGACTGGGCCATGCTGTCGCCACCGATTGCGCTGGGTGGCGGTGAGCGTACCGGCAAATTCCGCCTGGGTCAGGATGATGTATTGCCGGGCGTGGGCGATGCATCGGCCGGGATTTCGGCTGCTGATTTGGCGGTGGCGCTGGTGGATGAGCTGGAAACGCCACGGCAGCATCAGCGGCGGTTTACTGCGGCGCACTAAGCAAGGAACGGCAGCGATAAGGGAGAAATATCGCTGCCGAAATACCGATACGGTTTGCCAGCTTGACTATGTTTGGAATGGATGCCGCAGCGCTTCCGGAAAAACATGCAGGCTGTCAAACCGCAGTTGCGGCATACGATCTTCAATCAGCCCGGCAAGTGCCCGGGCTTGTTTGATGTCACGCGGCTTTTTCTGGGGCTCACGACTTTCTTGACGACTCATCCACGCTTTGAACAAGACGAACGCTCTGGGATCAGGTGCGATCATTTCGGCAAATTTGCCATTGACACCAATCACCACCTGGCGAAATTTGGGGGCGCTCAGCAACCAATCCATGTTGTGAATCTTTACCGCCCAAAAATCATCTTCATTCGGATAGAGTTGCTCCCTCTCATTTTCATCCATCAAAGACTTTTTGCGACGCTTGATCAAATCCACAATAAAGCCCGATGCATTGGCCGCCCGATACGGTTGATCGCGCAGGATAGAAAAACTGGCATCAGCCTTTTTTAAAATCCCGATCAATCCGTCTTTTTTCACCTCATCCATTGCTACCAGTGAGATGGTTTTTCTGGAATCCCATAAAAAATCAAGATCCAGCGTTGCGGTAATATCATCCAGAAACCGCACACCCGCCTGTGCCTCATACGCGTACAAAGCATTGGTGCCAATCACCATGAAATGTTCGGCCAAATTGGCTTTATGAATGGCATTTAATATGGCAACCACCATATTAGGGCAACGCCCTACGCGCAGTGCTTTGTTCATGCGCTCCGTTTCCAACAGCATGGTGTTTGCCGCAGCATACGCAGCTTCAGCCGCCGCTTTTCCCGCTTTGAAGTCATCAAAAATCTTTTGGGTCTGGTCAGACCGGGGGCCGATACCGCGCTGGCTGGCGTCGGGTGCGGTTTTTACCAGGTAATCAGCACCATTTTTAGTGCGCCATACCATGCCACCGCGATAGGCATTAGCGCGTTGGCGAGCATGGTTAATGACCTGCAACGCCTGTTCTGCGTTAATGGCTTGTTTTAACTGGCTTTCAGAGAGGTCTGTGTAATACATCGCTTTCCCAGCTTTCCCAAGTAAAATTCAATTTTTACGATTTTACTTGGGAAAACCTTCAAAATCAAATATTTACATCACATCTACCTGCATTGCGTACCACACTGGGGGGAGTTTGGTATTCGGTCAAAACTTTGAAAACATCCCGTAAAAATCAATACAACCTCAATACAACCAATATTGCTTTACACACCGAATAGCCCGGCGTATAGTTCCTGCACGCATCCCTTTTTCGCGCATGCGTTTTCTACCAGCATCAGGAGCCAGCCATGCCGAAGTTTATCCAACTCACCCGCGCCCAAACCCACAACGCATTGCGCCAGTTTGAGGCCGATCTTAGCCCTGCGGTGCGCAATCTGGCCCAGCAATTGCTGGCGGTATTCGATGACGACGGCAGCGCCAGCGTGAAAGCGGTGCATGATGCGCTGTTTCCGCTGGCCGAAACGGTGGCTGCGGCGGCGCAACTTTCCAAACTGACAAAACAACTGGAACAGGCTGCCAGCAGCAAACGCCTGAGTTTCAAGGCACGCTTGTCCGGCTCCAAGCAAGCCGGGGTGGCGCAGCGCCGCATCAGTTTTACCGCCGTGCGTGCTGCCCCGGTGGCCGATACCGAAGGGCTGGACGCCAT
>JBDLSU010000766.1:0-3189 GCA_039799405.1 Pseudomonadota bacterium
ATCGTGAATTTTCTGTTCTTTTTGTATTTGATCTTTGCGCCCGGTAGTGCCGGTAGTAATCGCTACGGCCAACGTAGCTCGCCCAATTCGGTGATCCTGATTATTGGTGCCTTGATTGCACCGTTGATGATCGTCGGTATCCTTGCCGCCGTAGCAATCCCGGCCTATCAAAACTACCAGGCCAAAGCCCGGGCCTCGCAACAGGGGGAACCAACCATCCAACTTGCTCCGCAAGCGCCCAACTAAGCTATCTGCCCATTTTTAGCTGCCCATTTGAGAAAGGTAATCAATGAAACTTGAAACCCTGGCCGTCCATGCTGGCTATTCCCCCGATCCCACCACCAAGGCCGCTGCCGTGCCGATTTATCAAACCGTGGCCTATGCGTTTGACAACGCCCAGCACGGTGCCGATCTGTTTGATTTGAAGGTGCCGGGTAATATCTACACCCGCATCATGAACCCGACCCAGGATGTGCTGGAACAAAGAGTGGCGGCGCTGGAAGGCGGTATCGCTGCGCTGGCGGTGGCCTCCGGCATGGCCGCCATTACCTATGCGGTACAAACCATTGCCGAAGCAGGTGACAATATTATTTCCGCTAGCCAGTTGTATGGTGGCACCTATAATCTGTTCGCCCATACGCTGCCGCAAATGGGTATCAGCACCCGTTTTGCCGACGCGCGCGACCCGGCCAGCTTTGCCGCCCTGATCGACGAGCGTACCAAGGCGATTTTCTGCGAATCAATTGGTAACCCGCTCGGCAATGTGACCGACTTCGCCGCCCTGGCTGAAGTGGCACATGCGCACGGCATTCCCTTGATCGTTGATAACACCGTACCCAGCCCCTGCCTGTGTCGCCCGATCGAACATGGGGCCGACATCGTGGTGCATTCGCTCACCAAATACCTGGGCGGGCACGGCAACAGCATTGGTGGTGCGATTGTCGATAGCGGCAAATTCCCCTGGGCCGAGCACAAAGCACGCTTTCGTCGCCTGAATGAGCCGGATGTGTCCTACCATGGCGTGGTCTACACCGACGCATTTGGCCCGGCTGCCTTCATTGGCCGGGCGCGAGTGGTGCCGCTACGCAATATGGGCGCGGCAATTTCGCCGATGAATGCCTTCTTGATCCTGCAAGGGATCGAAACCCTGGCGCTGCGCATGGATCGTATTTGCAGCAATGCCTTGCAACTGGCGAAATTTTTGCAGCAACATGCCAAGGTGGCATGGGTCAATTACGCCGGGCTCGATAGCCATGCCGACCATGCGCTGGTGCAAAAATACATGGGTGGGCGCGCTTCCGGGATTTTGTCGTTCGGCCTGAAAAACGTCGATGCCAGCGACCCACGCGCTGCGGGTGCGCGGGTGCTGGATGCGTTCAAACTGTTTACCCGGTTGGTCAATATTGGCGATGCCAAATCGCTGGCAACCCATCCGGCTTCCACCACACACCGCCAGTTAAATCCGGCGGAATTGGCCAAGGCCGGTGTGTCGGAAGACATGTTGCGCTTGTCGATTGGCATCGAGCATATCGATGACCTGATGGCCGACCTGGATCAGGCGCTGGCTGCGGCTTGATCCGGGTTTCAAGCTATTTGCACAGTGGCAAAGGCTGGCCGCGCACAAACGCGCGGGTGGCCTGCTCGAAACACTGCGGGGCAAAGGCCAGAATAAAATGCGGTGCATCTGGCACACTCACCAGTTGCACATTGCCATGCTGGCGTAGCGCATTGATGTGCAGTAAGGCCCCCGCATACGGGGTTTTCGGATCCAGCTTGCCCTGCAATACCAGCAATGGTGGAAAGTTTTCCGGTTCCTTGCCATAAAACCGGTCTTTCGCATACACCGGGTAAGCTGAGGGCGCGGCCAGGAAGCCGGGCAGGTCGCTGGTAAACATCAGGGCGCTGTCATTGGTCTTCACTTGTTCGGCACTAATTTCCGGGCGCAATGTGTTTTCTGACATGCTGATCACCATGGTCAGCGGGATCGATGGCGACGATTGTGGGTATTGGCCAAAACGGGTGGTGCTTTGCTTGAGCAGTTTGCTGACCGCTTCCAGTTCATCTTGCTTGCCATTGGCCAAATCCCTGATCAACCATGGAATGCGGGCGCGGGTGGCCGGGAAGTCCAGCAGGCGACCCAGAAACAATTTCAGGTTTTTGCGCGGCATGGTGTTGGCACGCTCCGGATTGGCTTGCAATTGATCCAGCAACTGGCGATACACCGTGGCGACGCTATCGCCCATCATCGCGTGACAAGCCGGGTCGCGGTCGCACTGCGCCAGCACGACACGGCCTACTTCATCGGTATTGTGCGAGCGCTGGCTTAAATCGTAATCCCCATTGGTCTGGGGTGGCACCAGAGAATCAAGTACTACGCCCTTGAGCGGCAATTTACCCAGTTGCAAGGTGCGTAAAATCAGTTGCGTACCATATGACACGCCATACAAATAAAGCGGCTTACGATCATCAAAGCGCCTGATTAAAGTGTGCAAATCATGCGCCGCATTGCTGATGCCAAATTCCCTGGTGCGCGTAGCCATCTGGTGCATGGCGGCAAAGCAACTGCCCCATTCAGCGCCTTCCAGCGCAATGCCAGCGGCACTATCGGGGGCTTCTTCTTTCGGACAAATTTTCCCGGAAAAGCCGGTGCCACGATGATCCGGAATCACAATATCCATGTGCGGAAAACCGCGCTTCAGGCTGGCGACCAGACTATAGCTGGTAGCGCCGGACTCACCGGGGCCACCGTTGATTATCCAGACACTGCCCTGAGATCGCCCCGGGGCGGGGAATTTACGTATAAATAATTCAATTTGTTCCGCGCCCGCTGAAGCGTTTTGCTTTGCTGTGGCATATGCCAGTGGCACCACGACGCGGCTACACAAACTGCCTTGCAGATCCGGATGCTGGGCGCTGTCGCTGCAGGCCGAAAAATCCGGGGCCGGATTGGACAACACAGGATTGGAAAATGCCGGGTTGGCAAATAAAACCAGGCCGGGCAGGCACAAGCGGGCAAGCCGTGAAATGATGATCATGATGGGGAAGGCGTCGTATGGCCCTGGTGATTGAGCGAGCCCTGCATCATGCCATGAATTGTTTGTGCGTGCAGACTCAAATCAAACAGCCTGCACGCAGACCGGCTCTGGTGGGCCAAAACCGCTGCCGAAGCAAGCTTCGCCACCTTTCCCC
>JBDLSU010000767.1:0-4665 GCA_039799405.1 Pseudomonadota bacterium
CCGTAGTGCAGCGGGTGGTTGAATTGCCTGAGAACTTCATGCAGGTTGGTGGCGCTCCTGTGTTGAAAGATCAGGGGCGGCCATTGCCGGTGCGCTCACTGGCAACCGCGCTGGGTTATGAGCAGGGGGTGGAGCGGGTCGGAATTGTGATCGCATCACCGCAGCCCTATATTCTGGCGGTGCAAGCAGTCGATGGTACGGCAGATCTGGTAATCAAACCAATGACTGCCATCTCGGTGGCGGGCATTACCGGTACGGCGCGTTCGGCTGAGGGTGAGCTGGTGCTGGTGATTGGATTGTCATTCCTGGTCGATGGCTGTCGTGCCACCGCCAGGACTGCGGCCTGACCGGATTTGCTGTAATTTTTCGGGTCGCCAGTTCGATCAACGGCGCTTTAATGCATCGGAAGCGGGAAGTCCTGATAGTCTGTGTTGTGTCAGTACAACAATCCCAGGCTGGCAGCTTTGACTGCCGCCTGGATTTTATTCGATGAGCCCAGCTTCACCACCACATTATTGATGTGGAAATTCACCGTGCGTTCAGAAACCTGCAAAATCTGCCCAACCTCATAAGCGGTTTTTCCTTCTGCGGTCCAGCGCAACACTTCGCGTTCACGCGCCGTCATCACAATCATCGATTCCGGAACCATTTTGGGCGTCAGCAGGCGCGCCATGCCAGCATGCGTCATTTGGCTCAACCAGACCATTTTGACCTGATTCGCGACCAGATCATCCACGTTTAATTGACCTGCGCTGCGCGCCAGCGTCAGCATGCCTATGGAACCATTGGCGTCACGTGCTGATTGCGCCCACCCGTGACATAGTCCATGCGCCCGGGCCTCCTCCCACAGTTCTGGCGTGGCTTCAAACACTTCCGGTGACCATAACAGTGGTTGAGTCGATTTCAGACCGTGTTGTACGGTTGGATCAACCCCCAGGAATTGGTGATCCTGATAGAATTTTTGCCATTCCGCAGAGTAATTGTTAAATAGCGCAAAGGATGGACGAGAAATCGGCAATGGCATACGAATTCCATATGCACAATACTCAAATCCCATGTCCCGGGCCAAAACTGTTATCTGTTTGAATAGTTCATCCTCTGAATCAATTTTCAGCAAACTATCAAACTGATCTTCCAGCCATTTCTCCATTCCCGGGTTTCCTTTTAAGTGTCAATTCTGACAGGTCGTCAACGTGCTCAAACTTGACTAATATAATAACGAATGACGTAGTACACATGCTAGCTCTATTTGCTATTTCCAACACTTTTCATTCAGACGACTTTGGAAATCATTTTACATTCTCGCTCGCCGCAAACGCCCGTTCTGGTTATTTCTCCGGATGGCTATGTACGACTTTCAATTGAGCAATTATCTGGCTTGCCCATTGTTCACCTGGCATCATTTCACGATCCGGATTTTTTGGATGAGCTGGCGTCACAAGCGATTCTTTGCAAGGCCGCTGGCTTTTGTGAGTGTCGTAGCGATACAACTCCTGCGATTTCTTTCGGCTGGGGCTGGTATGTGCATGGTGTCTCAAATAGCCTGCTGCTAGCACCCGACCCCGTTCGGAGTAATGTTATGTTAATTGATAAATATGGTTATGATATGGGTAATGTTGCAACGGCGAGTTTACTCGGCTCATGGCTGGAATTGTTTAACTGGCAATCTTGGGTTGATGAAGTCGTTCATGTAGACAGTGTAGTCGAGATGTCCTGTTAAGGTTAACAGTTACCGTAACACGCTGCTGGGTTTGTAATCGCATCAAACAATTTCGTTTGGTGAGGGGCGTATGCAAACCATTTCAAGTGACTCTCAGGAATTTACTCCTGAATTTGAGGTCGCCGTGGCGTCTTATCGGCACAAAATTTTTATTGAACGGCTGGGCTGGCAATTGCCGGTTCAAAATGGATTGGAGCGGGATCAATTTGATCGCCCTGACACACTCTACGTGGTGGCGCGGGACGATCATGGCGATATCTGCGGCTGCGGCAGGTTATTGCCGACCACCCGGCCGTATTTGTTGGGCGAGGTTTTTCCGCATCTGATGAACGGGGCCTTGCCGCCAGCCAGTCAGGATGTTTGGGAGTTGTCGCGCTTTGCTGTGGTCGATCTGAAAAATGTTGCCAATAGTGCGCAGCAAGCTCGGTATACGCGGGAGTTGTTGGCTGCGGCAGTGCAGGTGGTGAGGCAGCAGGGCGGATCTCGCCTGATCACGGTGTCGCCGCTGGGGATTGAGCGTCTGTTGCTGCGCATGGGGGTTAATGCTCACCGTGCCGGGCCTCCGGTACTGGTGGATGGCAAACCGGTTTTTGCCTGCTGGATTGAAATTGATGAGCAAACCTGCCGTGCATTGTGTCTAAGTTTGCCTGAAACAGATCGACCAGGTCGTTCCCACTAGCAAAATGTGTTGTATTGTCGCCTAACAACGCCAATTGATTAATTGGCTTGTTTTGCCCATTGGTGGAACTGTTCAGCACAGAAAATTCCTCAGGCGCGTTGTGCCGATACCACCTTCCTGGCAGCTTTTGCCTGTTGTGGTACGATGCGCAAAAAAATCCTCAACAAAGCATGTTTTTCTTTCCTTCCTCCATACATAATTGGAGGCTACGAATGCATGAGTTTTGTTTTCCATGAATGTGAAGGCTCGCTTGCTTGACTGAGTGTTGCGGGAATTTGCCCGTTGTAATATTACATAGTACACTCGGATCAAATCAACTTTGCTAGCCGTGGCTTGGGCGTGCGAGGCGAGTGTCCACATGCAACGCTGCAGGTACTGCTGGTTTTGCTCTTCTTCGGACAAGTATGTAGATCGGTTTTTTTGGGAATTTCCTGGCGCTTTATTATGTACTTACAAACGCAAATTGATCCGATGGTGGGCTTCCGTAATTCGCAAGGCGAATTGGTGCGGGCTACTGTCTTGAATCTGCAGAGAAAAGCGTTGGTGATGGAGGTTTACAATCCCTATTCAATCGTTCAGATCAGTGAAGTGCTCCATGAGTTGACGGTACGCTTGCGCGGCAAAAAAGCGTATGCAGGCAAGGCGGTGGTGATCAGTGTGATGAATACCGGGCTGACTGCGATTGTATCGGTGACGCTGATCGATGAATGGTGCGAACTATCTGAAATGGATGTGGTGCCCGGTTTGGTTGGCGAAGCATCGCAGTCGTTCGTGCAAAACTGGGAAGCACGCTTTCAGATCCGGCGCGATTATCAATTGGTGGTCAACGAGTTTCGTGCTTTTTTGTCGGATGTGTCGCATTGGGTCGAGCAAGTTGATCTGTCCCATTCCTTGCCCAAGGAAGATGGTCGCCTGCGCAAGGAGACATTCTACGAACTGGCCGACCCCTTGATCGAAAAACTGCGGCAGTATTCGATTGCACTTAACTATGAAGCTTCCCAGGTGTCGCCTGAGCAAACCTCCTTGCACAGTGTGTTTGCGCAGGCTGCCCTGCATCCTTTGATTTTACGGGCACCCTTTGTGTTTCGGGCTTACACCAAGCCACTTGGCTATGCCGGAGACTATCAGGTGGTAAACCAGATTCTGGATGATCCACGCCAGGGTGCCAGTACCTATCTTGAAATTGTGAATACCACCTTTTTGCAAGCATCCGTCGTCGTGGCACATCGGAACCGGATTGATGTTCTTGTCGGATTTTTGGTACGCATGGCCGAGGCTGCACGTCAGGCAGGGCGTCCATTTCGGGTCATGAATATCGGCTGTGGTCCGGCTGCTGAAGTACAACGTTTTTTGCAAACCTATCCCGATCCGGAATTGTTGAGTTTTGAGTTGATTGATTTTAGCGAAGAAACTCTGGACTGGACGCGTGAGCGACTCTCTTCAATTGTTGGTGGATTGGGGAAAACCGTATCGATTCGCTACGTCCGTGAATCCGTGCATCAATTGATCAAACGTCGTTTGCCCAGTGAAGTGGAGGAAAACCGCGAGTTTGACGTTGCTTACTGTGCCGGGTTGTTTGATTACTTGTCTGATAAAGTCTGTGCCAAGCTGTTGAATCATTTGGCCGGACGCCTGCATCATGGGGGCCATCTGCTTTTCACCAATGTGCATTCCCGCAGTCCTGACCGCTCGGTGATGGAGCACTTGCTGGAGTGGTACCTGATCTACCGTGACGAAGTGAAAATGGAATCGTTATTACCAGAGGGGGCGGTGCAGCATCGAATCTGGGATGATGCCACCGGTGTCAATGTATTTGCTGAATCCTTGATTGCTTAGATGAAAGAACTTTTTTCCCTGGCCAAGACTGACCATACAGGGTACGAGAGTGTGGTGTTGGGTTATCGGCTCGACTTTGGTCGCGGTGGTGCTTATGTCGCCATGGCGCTGATATTGCTTGGCGTTGGGCTTGATTACAGCATGTATCCCAAACATCTGGTTGAGTTTACGATCGCGCGTTTCATTTGTTGCATTCCGATGTTTATTGCGACACTGTTGATGCCAACCCAATGGGGACAAAGCCGGATTCAATTTCTGACCTTTACCTGGTTGTTATGGCCGCAGATATTGATCGCCTGGATTATTTCAGCCACGGATGGCGCTCACTCCATTTACTATGCTGGCCTGAGTATTGCCATCTTTGGTTCTGGTGTCGCAATGCCGCTCAGTTTTTGGCAAAACAGTTTGCTGAGTATTTTGACCCTGGTTA
>JBDLSU010000768.1:0-11517 GCA_039799405.1 Pseudomonadota bacterium
CAGTTGCAAAAATGGCAGTGCATTGCCATTGTTACCGGTATCGGCCACGCAATTGAGCGCCTTGTCCGGCGTCACATCCATCAGATTGATGATTTTGTTGGTCATGTGTCCGGCCAACTGGGGCGTCATGAACCAGTCTACCTGGCCCGCTTCCCAACCCATTTGCGTCAGGATTTCCTGCATCACTTCGCGCGCCATGCCGGGTACGTTTTCTTCAATCGCCTTGTAATCTTCTTTCAGCGGCTGAACATGTTGCGCGTCAGTAAGGCGCGAGCCGAGCCAGTTCAATTCCTGCCCCGGTTGACGGTTCAGCCCCTCGCAGCGATTGAGTGTGAGCATGATTTCCGCACCCGGCAAGCTCTCGTCGTTGCTCAGAATGGCGGCCCCGGCACCATCGCCAAACAGCGCATAGTTGACCAGTTCGGACGAGCCAAGCTGGCTGAAATCGCGCTCCGGATCGATATACTTGACGCACACATCGCCACCAATGACCAGCGCCGTGCGATGTTTGCCGAGCGAGAGGATCTGGGTTGCCAGGTCAATTGCCTGCATTGCGCCAGCACAACCGGATTGCACCTGATAGGTCGGAATGGCGTTCAGGCCAAGTTTTTCGGCCACCATATTGACCGTGGCTGGCATCAGGCTGTCCGGGGTAGCGGTGCCCATGACGATGAAATCGATTTGTTCGATATCCAGATTGGCCTTGTTGATGGCATTGAAGGCGGCGATATTGCAAATATCGGCCAGGCTGTAATTGATGGCGCCACTCTCCAGATCCATCACCAGATGGCGCGAACGGTTGCCGATGGCAAAATCGATCCATTCGGCATTGACCGCAAAGCGTGCTTCGATTTGCTCATTGCTGATCGGGTCTCCGGGCAGAAAGCTGCCAACACTTACCAGTTTTACTTTTTTCATGGTCGTTCCGCTCAAAATAATGTCAGTTAAATGGTGCTGCTTGCCTACGCCATGCGTAGCTGGGCAAAATCAATCAGTTGGCGCACGGTCAGAACCGTCATGATGTCCTTCACCGGAATTTTTTCCTTGCTCTCAAGGGCAATCTCAAGCTTGGACTTCAGTTCCATGATCATCATCGAGTCATAGCCCAGATCTTCCAGGAAATGGTGTTCCGGCTTGATCCGGGCAAGCGGGATGCCGCCGACCGTGGCAATCACGCGCAATACCCGCTCCGGCAGGCTGGCTTCGGACGCGGTTGCAAGCGCGTCCGGGCTGGCCATGGGTTTGGGTGCCGCGGCTTCGTTGTCAGCGCTTGCTGTCTGCGCCATGTCGTGCTCTGGTGCGCCTGGCGCGGTGGCGGGTGCGCCGGAGCCGGTTGCCGGGGCCAGCCGGGCATTGTCGAGCCAGTACACACGGCGCTGGAACGGATAGCTTGGCAAGCTGGCGCGGGCGTGTGTTACGCCCTGATGGAAGGCGCGCCAGTCAAGCGGCAAGCCGAGTTGCCACAACTGCGCCACCGCTGCCACATGGTGATCGGTTTCGCCGGGCTGGATCGAACTCATCCAGTGCAGGGCCGGGTCGCTCAAACTGGCCTGGCCCATGCTGATCAGGCTGGAACCCGGGCCGATTTCCAGAAATGCGCCGATCTGGTTGGCGGCCAGCGCGCGTATGCCCGCTTCAAACTTGACTGCGCTGCGGGTGTGGCGTACCCAGTACATGGCGTTGCCGAGTTCTTCCCCGGCCGGTTGCCCGGTCACATTCGATACGATGCGCAGGCGCGGTTTTTTGAAACTGACGCTTTTGGCTACGTCACGGAAGGCATCAAACATCGGTTCCAGCATGGGCGAATGGAAGGCATGTGACACTTCCAGCATGCGGCACTTCAGGCCGCGTTGGGCCGCTACCGTCAAGGCTTGCTGCATGGCATCAGTGTCGCCCGATACGGTGGTATTTTGTGGCGCATTCAGGGCGGCGATGGAAAGCTTTTCTTCCAGGCCAAGTTCTTGCAACAGGGTTTTGACCTGGCCGCTGTCGCAAAACCAGACCGCCATGCTGCCGGGGGCGCACAGTTCGCTCATCAGACGACCACGCGCGGCGATCAGGCGGATACCATCTTCCAGCGAAAACAGCCCGGCATAGCAGGCGCAAGCATATTCGCCCACGCTATGGCCCAGCACCAGTGCCGGTTTGATGCCCCAGGCTGACCACATTTCGGCCAGCGCCATTTCCAGTGCAAACAAGGCGGGTTGGGTATAGCGGGTTTGCTTGAGTTTGTTGGCGTGTTCGCCCCACAGCAAGGCTTGCAGTTCAATATCGAGTTCGCCTTGCAATAATTGCTGGCAACGGTCGATCATGCCGCGAAATACCGGCTGGCTCTGATACAACGCCTGCCCCATGCCGTGATATTGCGAACCCTGGCCGCTAAACAGAAACGCCAGCCGGGGCGGGTTGACGGGCATCCATTCCCGCACTGTTTGTTGCATCGCCAATAATTGCGGTAGCAGCGCCGCCTTGTCTTCGGCGACCAGTGCCAGACGGATCGACAGGTCGGCGCGCGAGACATTGCTGGTATAACATGCCGCCGTCAGCGACAGGGCCGGATCGGCCAGGCGCTGGGCATACTGGGTGACCATATCGCCCAGTGCGGCCCCGGTTTTGGCCGACAGGGTCAGTACCTGCCGTGCCGCCGGGATTGCCGTAGCGGTGCTGGCTGTGGGCGCTTCCACGATCATGTGGGCATTGGTGCCGCCAATGCCAAAGGCGCTGACGGCGGCAATGCGTCGCCCGGCCGGCCATGGCGTTGCTTCGGTGACGACCCGTACCGGTATTTTGTTCCAGGCGATTTTCTTGCTCGGCTGGCGGAAGTTCAGGTGTGCCGGAATGGCACCGTGCTGCAAGGCGAGAATCACTTTCAGCAAACCGGCAATCCCGGCTGCGCCTTCGGTATGACCATAATTGGTTTTGATCGAACCCAGCAGCAGCGGCGCATTCTGGGCGCGTCCGCTGCCATACACCTGATTGAGGGCTTCAATTTCCAGCGGATCACCCAGGGCGGTGCCAGTGCCGTGGGTTTCGACATAGGCCACCTGGCCCGCTTCGATACCGGCATCCTTGAGCGCACTGCGAATCACCTTTTCCTGGGCTTTGCCACTGGGAACCGGCAAGGCACTGCTGGGGCCATCCTGATTGACGGCGCTGCCACGCAACACCGCCAGAATGGTATCGTTGTCGCGCTCGGCATCGGCCAGTCGTTTCAGTACGATCATGCCACAGCCTTCGCCACGGGCATAACCATCGGCGGCATCGTCGTAGGTCTTGCACAAGCCGTCGGCGGCCAGCATGTTGGCGGCGCAAGTGGCGACAAACATCGACGGTGTCACCAGCAGATTAATGCCGCCTGCCATCGCCAGATCGCATTCATGGTGTTGCAGGCTGCGCAGCGCCAGATGGACGCTCACCAGCGAAGACGAGCACAGCGTA
Organism: Pseudomonadota bacterium; assembly: GCA_039799405.1. GTDB lineage: Bacteria > Pseudomonadota > Gammaproteobacteria > Burkholderiales > Burkholderiaceae_D > CAMBDR01. The sequence goes on from JBDLSU010000768.1 coordinate 3,439, forward strand.
TCGATTGCCATGGCCGGGCCTTGAAAGCCGAAATTGTGCGCCAGGCGGCCAGCACCGATGCCATTGCCATTGGTGATGGCGGTGTACATGCTGATTTCCTGCAATTGCTGCACGCTGAAATGCGAATAGTCGCTGTTCATGGCACCAATAAACACCCCGGTGTTGCTGCCGCGCAGCGCCAGCGGTGAAAAACCGGCATATTCCAGCGCTTCCCAGGTGGTTTCCAGCAAGAGCCGGTGTTGTGGGTCCATGGCCTGCGCTTCGGCCGGGCCAATGTTGAAAAACTCGCGGTCAAAGCTGGCGATGTCATCGATAAAGTAGCCGTTGCGGGTGTACATTTTGCCCGGTTTGCCGGGTACCTGATCATAGAACTGATCCAGATCCCAGCGCTCGGCCGGGACTTCCTGCACGGCATTGCGTCCGGCGTGCAGAAATTCCCATAGCGCATCGGGCGTGCGCACACCGCCAGGAAAGCGGCAGGCCATGCCCACCACCGCCACCGGTTCAAAATGCGGCGTGGTTTCCAGTTGTTTGACGCGCGCCTGCAAGCGTTTTAGCTCCAGTAAGGCCTTGGCCATAATCGCGCGGTTATCCGTCGGCGCGGCTTTTTCTTCGACTTTATTCATGACAACTCCAACATAATGATTCTTGCCTGTTGTTGCAATGGCTGCTTGCCAGTCATTGCCTGTTTTTGTGTGCCTGCTTCTGTTTGTCCGGCCTGTAACCAGTGTTTGCCTTGTTGCTGGCATCACGGGCTATTGACCCAACTGTTCAGCCAGCAGGGCCGCCAGTTCGTCCTCGGATAAATCTTCCACCGCTGCCAGTTGCATTGCCTCGTCCTCTTGCTGCAAATCGGGCGAGCTGGTGGTTTGCCCGCTGCTCTCTTGCGCCTTGTCCTCGAAGGCCAGCGGCAACATGTCTTGCGACAGATAGCCGATCAACTCACCCACGGTCGGGTAATTGAAAGCCACGGTCGGTGGCAGGGTAATGTCGTATTCATGGCCCAGGCGCTGGCGGAATTCGAGTGACATCAGGGAATCCATGCCAGCGTCGAAAAAGCCCAGATCAAGGCTGACCGGATCGCCTTGCGGCAGGCGCAAAATTTCGACCAGAATATCGACCACCTGGGTCGTCAGCAAGGCGCGGCGCTCGCCGGTCGGCACCGCTTCCAGTGCAGCCAGCATGCCACCGCGTGCGCCCTTGTCTGCACCAAATTGCTCGCGGAACACCTGCAGTGTGGTATTGCCGGAGGCACCGGGGAAACGCTGCAGGAACAGCGGCCAGTCGATCCGGATGGCACCGGCATTGACCTGGCTGCCGCCCATCAGTTGCGCCATCAGATCCATGCCGCTATCGGGTTCAAAGGCGCGCAAGCCCGCCGCTTCCATCCGGTTGTCACCGTTGGTTTGGCGCGCCGCCATGCCGACTTCGGCCCATGGTCCCCAGTTGATCGACAGGGCCGGTAAGCCCAGCGACTGGCGATATTGCACCAGCGCATCGAGGAAGGCATTGGCAATCGCATAGCTGCCCTGGCCCGGGGTGCCGAACATGGATGCCATTGATGAAAACATCACAAAGTGTTGTGGCTGCAGGGCCAGCGTGGCGCGGTGCAGGTTCCAGCCACCGGCCACCTTGGGCGAAAACACTTTTTCCATGGTGGCAGCATCGGCCTGATCGAGCGCCTGATCGGCCACCACGCCAGCCAGGTGAAACACCGCGCACAGCGCAGGCATGCTGCGTTGCATGTGTTGCATGGCGGCCTCCAGTTGCTGCGCATCGGTGATATCGGCTTGTAGCAATTCGACCCGCGCACCTTGCGCCACCAGGGCATCGATCTGGCGCTGTTCGTTGGCAGCAGGTGTGCGTCGCACCAGCAAGGCCAGATGGCGTGCGCCATGCCGTACCAGCCAGCTTGCCAGCGCCAGCCCCAGCCCGCCGAGCGCACCGCCAAGCAGACAGGTTTGCTCTGCCAGCATGGCCGGGTCGAGTGGCTTGATTTCGGCGGGTTGTGGGCTGCGTGCCAGGCGTGCCATGTAACGTCCTTCAGTACGCAACAGGCGCTGGCGCTCGTCGGACTGTACCAGCATTTCCTGTGCCAGCAAGTCGGCGGCGGCCATGTTGAAGTCGCTGCCATCCTGGTCCAGATCCAGCCACACCGATTCAATATGCGGCTGTTCCACCGCCATCACCCGCCCCATGGCCCACAGCGCGTTCTGGCATGGGTTGATGGATTTGGCCTGTTGCAGTTGCCAGCCATGGGCAGCACTGGTGGCGACCAGCCAGCGCATTTTTTGCCCGGCCATCTGTTGCGCCAGTGCCTGTACCAGCGCGATCAGATCGCCGCTGGCCGTCAGCAGTTGCTGTTGCAGCGCGGCCGGTGAGGCTGCTGCATCAAAGCCAAGTGTACTGGCGCGCAGATCGAGTATGCCCGCCAGTGGCCGTTCGGCCAGGGTTTCGAGCAAATCGGCATAATCCTGCACCTGGCCCCTGCGCACCTGATAGAGATCGCCTTCCAGTCGCAGAAAACCGGCACCGGGTTGTACATTGATCAGGACATGGCCGTGCTGACGCAATAGCGACTGCATGCGTGGCTCGGGCCGGGCCGGCCACAGCACCAGCCAGGGCGCGCTGGTTTCGGCCAAACGGGGCGGGTTGCCCGGGGCTGGCACCCAGCCCTGCTGGTAGACATTCAGGTTGCTGCCACCAAGGCTGTCCTGCAAGCCTTGCTTGAGCAATTTCTGGCTCGATTTACGCAGTTCCAGCCCTTCGATGTGAAAGACCAGTTCGCCATGGTCATCGATCAGGGTCAGGTCGCCAATAAAGCGCTGGCTGGCACCGGGGCCGCTTTCGTTACGTACCCGGGAATAACACCACAGGCCCTGACCGGGCGGCTGACGCCAGAACTTCATACGTGCCACGCCGAACGGAATGTAAATATCGTCTTGCGCCACCGTCAGGCCAGCCGAGCTGCCGAAGGCCTGAAAGCAGGAATCGAGCAAGCCCGGGTGAATCTGGTAGTCGAGCGCACCATCGGGCAATTCCGGCAAGACCATGCGATGCAGGGTTTGCTCGCCAAGTGACCAGCGGTCGCCCACCCAGCGAAAGGCACTGCCCAGGGTGTAGCCGCCGTCCCAGATGCGTTGGTAAAAATCGTGGCCAGTTTCCTGCAGCGGCCATTCGGTGCTGGTTTGGGCCGGATCCAGCGGTGCGGCCATGGCAGCGGCCTGTTCCATGCTCACCACGCCGGTTGCATGCACTGTCCAGGCGCTTTCCTGATGCGGATAGTCGGGGTCGCGCAGCGACATGATTTTGAACTCATGTTCATTGCCGCTTTTGGGCGTCAACCACAGTTGTAGCAGCTTGCTGCCTTCATCGGCAATCGCAACCGGTTGATAAAATACCACGTCGTACAATTCGCAGGCAGCACTGCCGAAGCGCTCCCGTACCGCCGTCAGCACCATCGCCACATGTGAGGCACCGGGCACGATCACCATGCCGAACAGGCGGTGATGTTCCAGATACGGCGGCGAGTTGACGCTCAAGCTGGTCTGGTAGCAGGTGGCGGCCAGACCGGGCAACGGCTGGCGCTGGCCGATCAGCGGATTGACCCGTCCGCCGGTGATGCCGGGCAGTGCTGCCTGTACCACCCGTTTGCTGCCGCTGCCCTGAACCCAGTGGCGTTGCCGTTGGTAGGGGTAGAGCGGCAGGCTCAGTTTTTGCCAGTCACCATGCACACCGCGCCAGTCGATGCGGGCACCGTGCCGGTATACTTCGGCCAGGGCATTGGCCAGCGCCAGATTGTCTTTGTCGGCGGCACGCAAGCCGGGTACCCATTGCACTGGCGAAACCGGCAGGCACTGGCGCGCCAGCCCGATCAGGGTTGATTTTGGCCCCAGTTCCAGCACCAGATCGGCATGCCCGGCAAAGGCTTGCACCCCTTGCGCAAAATTGACCGGTGCCACGATATGGCGCGCCCAGTAGGCGGCACTACGCATGCTGTCGTCGCCTTCCAGGCCGGTCACATTCGAGATGATGGTAATTTGGGGCGCGCTGAAATTGATTTGCGTGGCTTGTTGCTGGAACGGTGCCACGATACTGTTCATCAGTGGCGAGTGGAAGGCGTGTGATACCGCCAGATCGATGCAGCGCACCCCTTGTTCCTGCAGTTGCTGCTTCATTTGTGCCAGTGCGCCCAGATCGCCCGCCAGTACCGTTTGTTGCGGCGCGTTCATACCGGCAATCGCCAGTTGCGCATTGCCCTGTGCCGCCAGCGCCTGTTGCACCGTGCCCGGATCGGTCAGTGCCACCAGCATGCCGCCGCCTGCTGGCAGCGAATGCATCAGTTTGCCACGAGCGGCGATCAGGGTCAGGCCATCGGCCAGCGTCATCATGCCAGCCACCACCGCTGCGACGTATTCGCCCACGCTGTGACCCATCACCACGGTCGGTTTGATGCCCCAGGATTGCCACAGTTGCGCCAGCGCATATTCGACGCAAAACAGGGCCGGTTGGGTATAACAGGTTTCATTGATCTGGCTGGACGCCTCACCCCACAAAATTGCCAATAGCGGTTGGTCGAGCTGGGCTGCCAGCAGGCTGGCACATTCATCCAGCGCGGCGCGAAATGCCGGTTGCGACTGGTATAACTGGCGCGCCATGCCTGCGTATTGCGAGCCTTGGCCGGTAAACATGAAGCCGATGCGCGGCCCATTGGCCAGGGTTTCATTGGAAATGCGCGCGGCCCCACTGGCGTCATTTGCCAGCGCTTGCAGTTGCGTGGCCAGATCATCGTGATCCTGCACGACCAGGGCCTGGCGGAAGCGGTAATGGTCGCGCCCGCCATTGAGGTTGGCGCAAAGCTGTTCCAGCGTCGGCTTCTGTGCTGCTTGCAGATAGTCCTGCAGGCGCTGCGCCAAAGTTTGCAGGGCAGCTTCGGATTTGGCCGACAGCATGCATAGCTGTGGTCGCAGCGCGATGGCCGCCTCAGTTGTCGCTTCAGTTGCCGCCTCAGTTGCCGCCTGTTGTGCGGCCGTGTCAGCTTGCTGTAGCAGAATATGCGCATTGGTGCCGCTAAAGCCGAAGGAAGAAACCGCCGCCACCGCTGCCTTGCCAGCAACCCCGAGCGCCATGGTTTCACTGGCCAGGGCAATGCTCTCGGGCGCAATGTCGAGCATCGGGTTGAGTTTTTGGAAGTGCAAATTTTTCGGCACCTGGCGGTGCTGCAGCACCAGTACCGCCTTGATGATGCTGGCGACGCCGGAGGCCGCTTCCAGATGACCGATCGAGGATTTCAGCGCGCCCAGAATCAGCGGCTGCTGTCGCCCTTGTCCATACACTGCCTGCAGGGCACCGACTTCAATCGGGTCGCCCAGTGGGGTGCCGGTGCCGTGGGTTTCCACATAGTCCACTTCGCCCGGCTTCAGGCTGGCATTGTTGAGCGCTTTGCGCATCACGGCTTGCTGGGCCGGGCCGTTGGGCGCTGTCAGGCTGGAACTGCGGCCGTCCTGATTCACGGCCGAGCCACGGATCAGGGCGTGGATACGGTCGCCGTCAGCCTGGGCGCGCGCCAGCGTTTTCAGCAGCAGCATGCCACCGCCTTCGCCGCGCACATAGCCGTTGGCACCGGCGTCAAAGGTTTTGCAAGCCCCGTCGGGCGAAAGCATGCCAGCCTTGGACAGGGACACAAACACTTCCGGATCGACCAGCATGTTAACCCCGCCCGCCAGCGCGGCATCGCATTCGCCCCGGCGCAAGGCCTGCACGGCGGTATGCACTGCCACCAGGGAAGACGAGCAGGCGGTATCGATGGCGACGCAGGGGCCATGCAGGCCGAGCAGGTAGGCAATGCGGCCACCAATCACATTCTGGGTATTGCCGGTAATGAAGAAGCCACGATCCTGATTGCCCGACTCCAGACACAGGCGGAAATATTCAGTGGCACCGACCCCGAGAAAAACCCCGGTGTTGCTGCCTTCCATGCGCGTTGCCGGGTAACCGGCATCCTGCAGGGTGGACCAGGCCAGCTCCAGCGCCAGCCGCTGTTGCGGGTCCATGGTTTCCACTTCGCGTGGCGACAAACCAAAGAACCCGGCATCCATCTTGTCGTAGTCGTCAATCAGCCCGGCCGCCAGTGTTACGGTTTTGTCGGCTGCGGCCGGGTCAGCCGCTACCAGCTCTGCGACCGGCCAGCGCTGATCGGGATTGCGCACCACACCGTCATCGCCACGCTGTAAAAAATCCCAGAATGCCTGCGGGTTTTCCACATGCCCCGGCAGGCGACAGGCCATGCCCACGATGGCAACCGGCTCATTATTGGCGCGTTCGGCCCGGGCCAGTTTTTGCTGCAGGTCTTCAATCGCAATCAAGGCTTGCTTGAGTGGCGATAATCCGGTTTTCGGAGAGGTTTGTTGATCCATTGTGCTGATTTCCGTTGTATTTGTTCCGTATCTTACAGGGATTGCAGTTTTGCCATTAACAGGGCTTCTGCTTCGTCTTCTGACATGTCTTCAATTGCCTGGACACTGCTGGCGGCGGGTGCCGCCTGTCCGGCGCTGGCACTCACCGGGGGGGCCTGACCGGTTTGCGCAGGTGTCACTTCATCGGCCAGCCGTTGTTCCAGGTAGCGCACCATGGCATCCATGGTCGGATAGTCAAACGAAATGGTGGCAGCCAGCTTCAGGCCCAGTTCTTTTTGCAACTGGTCTTTCAATTCAACGGCCATCAGCGAATCAATGCCCAGCTCGGTAAAGCCCTGGGTAGCCGGCAAGCCGTGGTTGCTGTCGAGCTGGCAGATCTTGCGCACGATCCGGCCCAGGGCGTCGAGCAATTGGGCGCGCCACTGATGGCGCGGATTAGCCAGCAAGGCCGAGCGCAGTGCTGCCTGGCTCGCGCTGCCGCCATCGTTGCTTGCCACGGTTGGCAGTGCCTGCAACAGGCTGTTGTGGCGGCGACTGGCAAACAGCGGTACGAACTGGTTCCAGTTGGCTTGTACTGCCAGCGCCTGTGGCAGGTGCGCTTGATTCGACATCATGGTTTCCAGCCAGATCAGGGCATCGTGGTTTGAGAAGCCCTGAATCCCGATCCGCGCCATCTGGTCGCCCTGATCCAGCACCCGGCCCATGCCAACCTCGGCCCATGGTCCCCAGTTGATTGCGCAAACCCTGGCCCCTTGTGCCAGCAGGGCTGCGGCCAGACTGTCGATGCATTGATTGGCGGCGCAATACGCTGCTTGCCGGGCCGAACCCCAAACCGAAGCAATCGAAGAAAACAGCACCAGATAATCCAGTTTGGCATCCGCACTGAGCGCCAGCAGATTGAGCGTGCCAGCCAGCTTGGGGGCCAGTACCTGTTGCAAGGCAGCCAGTGTCAGTTGCTCGCCCGGGGTCGGCTCGCCACTGATCCCGGCCAGATGGAACACACCCTTGAGTGGGGGCAGGGTGGCGGCGATGGTTTGCCAGCCTGCCAGCAAGGCCGCTTGATCGGCCACATCGGCATGCAGCAAGTGTACCTGTACCGCCTGTGCTTGCCAGCGCTGCAGCGCTTGCTGCGCTTCAGGCCGGGTCGGGCCAGAACGCGACACTAGTACCAGATGGCGCGCACCACGCTGCACCAGCCAGTCGCACACCACCAGACCCAGGCCACCAAACGCGCCGCTGACCAGGTAGCTGGCATCGCTGTTCAGGGGCAACAGGGTGCCGACCGGGGTGGGCCGGGCTTCCAGCCGGGGGTAGCGCGCACCATCGGCGCGCAAGGCGACCTGATCAAAGCTGCGCATCAAGGCGGCGTTGGCCAGCAGTGCCACAATGTGCCCGGCTTCCTGCGCCGTGATGCCGGGCCGGGTCAGATCCGCCAGGTCAATCGCGGCGTAAAACTGTTCCGGCAATTCTGCCGCGATGGCATTGGCCGCGCCCCACAGACAGGCCTGGGACGGTGAAATTTCGCTGTCAGTGGCATCGCAACACAGTGCCGCCCGGGTGATCAGCCACATTTCCGGCACCGCAAGGCGCAGCATTTGCAGCAAGGCATGTGTCAGGCTGGCGGCATTTTCCAGTGTGGTTTCGTGATCGGGGCGATAAAACA
>JBDLSU010000769.1:0-2828 GCA_039799405.1 Pseudomonadota bacterium
GCAATGCTAAATCTCACGTATCCACAAAATGCGCGTGCCTGCCTGGGTGCGATGGATCAGGGCAGTCGATTCAAGTGTGGCATGATCAACTTTGGCGGTACTAGTGGCAATAAAAAAATCACTGCGGATATCGACCAGATACTTGGGGTCGGCGGTGATGTTGTTATTGGTCCAGAAAAAAGCAATATTCCGGTAGGGGGTACGCTCTCGTGCCAAAATGATACTTTTCGCTTGCGAAAGCGACAGTGTATCAATTCTGGCAGATAAAACTTCGGCCGATGTCGTATTTATGTTCACCGTGCTCAAAGCGCCATTTTGGCGCGGCAAAACGGTCACATACTTTTTCAGGGTTTCTACCATCGCCGGGGTAAAACCGGTTACGGCCAGCAAATCTTCGAGCCGGGAAACCGGAGAGGGTTCTTTGCCCGGTGTTTCAGGAACCGGTGGGCCTTCGGTGCCACCACCGGGAGGCGGTGCCCCAGTGACCTGGCCGGGCGTGGGCGGGGGCGGCGGATTGTTGGGGTTGTTTGGCACCACCACCGGTGGTTTTTGTGACGATGCCACCGCCAAGGCCACGGCATCGGCGAATGAGGGGTTGAGCCGGACATTGATCAGCAACTTTTTCAGCACCGCCACTTCATACTTGTTGATGATGCGGTTGGTGGCCAGGTTTTCCAGATTGTAGAGCGCGCTGGCATCGGAGATTTTGCCCGAGAACGAGGCGTTGCCGGCGTCGGTGGCATCTTCATTGCGCTCCAGATAAGAGTCGAGCCGGGTTTCGGCCAGCGGCGTGGCCCAGGGTTCGGTCAGGTCGTCGGTCTGGGTGCGTTTTAAGTCTTCATTGAGCAGCAGGCGCGCAAAGTCGAGTGCGCCGATTAAAATCCAGCGGGTTTTTTGCTTCAGTTGCTGGTTTTCCACCATGCGCAATTGCACGTTTTGCTGCCAGAACAAATTGCCGACTATGGTCAGGGCCAGCGCGGTCAGCAGCACTGCGGTAATAATCGCCACGCCCTGCTGGCGTTTGAATTGATGCAGTTTGCTGCCAGACGGGGGGCGACTTTTCATACGGCACCCAGTAAAAAGTCTTTGACGATGCTGGCGGTGCGGCCCTGCAATTGCAGCGCAACTTCCAGCCCGGTGGCGACGGCGACGGGAGCACCGGGCGCTGCGGCCGGTTTCAGGCCATTGCTGGTCTGGCTGCGCCAGCCCGGGTTGTCGCTGTACCAGACCTGCACTGCCATGGCGGTTACACCGTTTTGCAGTGGCACCGGGGTCAGGTTGTCTTTGTCGCTGAGTACTGCTTGCCACAGGGCATCGAGTTCGACCATATCGCGGGTATAGCCGGATTCGCGTCGGCTCAGGACGCCATCCTTGACGCGGTAGGCCACCACCTGATAGCGGGTGGGCTGGTTGTCGATATTCACGGTGCGCACCATGGTCAGGCGTTCCGGCTCAATCGAGAGGGTGCTGCGGTCGTTCAGGCCACCGGTGGCGACGATATGTTCGCAATCACTTTGCAGTTGTGAAAACGCCAGTTGCAGGCCGCGCAGTTGCGCCATGTCATCGGTGAGCACGGTGCGTGAGCGCATGATTGAATCCAGCCCGCGCCAACCGATGATGGCGACAAACGACAAAATCGTGATCGCTACCAGTAATTCAACCAGGGTGAAGCCGCTGGCGTGGCGCACGGTGGCCAGGCGCGGCTTGGCTGGTGGCAGTGCTGGCTTAACCATTGGGCACCAGCATCACCATCTTGGTAATGCGCCGTTCCGGATTGGCGGAATCGTGAACGCTGATTTCCATGCGCCGGAAATTCGGGTTCGGGGTGGGTTTGATTTCTTCATCGCACACCAGTTGCATATTGCCTTGCGGGCAATCGGCCGAGCGTTTGCCAAAGGGCGGGAATTCATGTTCCAACCTGACCTTGACCATGCGGTTTTCACCGGCCCAGGTGGCCAGAATGCTGGCTTGCATATGTTGCCCGGTTTGCAGCAAGCCGCCCATGGCCTTGATGCTGGCTCCGAGCGCGGTGACCACAATCGCCAGTGCTACCAGCACTTCCAGCAGGGTAAAGCCGCGCTGGCGCAAGCGGCCGACACCGGGCACGGCGGGCAGATGGCGCGGTGGGGAAAAACCTGGGGCAAACACAGACATGGTGATTATTCCGCTACAAAGTTACCCAAACCATCGGCCCGAATGGCGACATGATTATCTTCGGTGTTCAGGTTCAGGACAAAGGGTTTATCAATCGGCTCACGGCCAAATACAATGCGTAAATTACCGGGTTCGGTCGGTCTCGGGTCAATCGACAAGCTGATTGGCGATTGGGTAAAACTGCGCTCGCGCAGCACGTCAACATCAGTCAAAGGCTGCCATTTGCCATCAATTTTGACCAAAAACCGGTACAACTGGCCTTCTGCTTCAAACGCCACTGGTTTATTGCGCACGATGGCTTCATCGCGTGCCAATTGTAGCAACTGCGCAATACGGCGTGCTTCTTCCTGCAAAGCCTGATTGCTGCTGGGCAGACCCTTGAGGCTGACCAGCAACACCAGCAAGCTGGCGATCACCATCACCACCATGACTTCGATCAGGGTAAAGCCGTGCCCGCGCTGCTTGAGCATACTGTGCTTTCTTATAAATCCCAGGAGCCGATGTCGGCATCGTTGGCGCTGCCACCGGGCTGGCCGTCGGCACCATAGGAAAACACATCCAGTTCGCCCTTGCTGCCCGGCGACAGATATTGGTAGGGTTTGCCCCATGGGTCATTCGGCAGTTTTTCGATATAGCCGCCGGTTTTCCAGCCGGGGGCGGCGGGGCCGGTGGTG
>JBDLSU010000770.1:0-2869 GCA_039799405.1 Pseudomonadota bacterium
TCCCATTTACAGCTTTACCCAAGCTGTAAGCGCCTGCAAAGCAAACGGGCCGTGGCAAGCAGGTTTGGACTTCTCTGCCCGGCAGGGCGGGAAATTAATGGCTTGCCGAAATGGTGGGCGAAACGGGACATTATCGAAATGATTGATGTACTACCCGGTGGACTTGCAGCGTATTTGCCGCAGATGCGCTATTTTTTGCTGGAGATCGGCGCGGTGGATGAAGGTGCTCAATTGGCGTTGAAGAATCTGGCTGCGGCGCTGATGCGTTTGGAGAAAAGTAGTGATCCGGCCGCCATGTTCTCCGCCATGGCGGACTTGATCGATTGGCTCAGTGCGCCGCAACGGCTACGATTGCGGCGCGTGTTTACGGTCTGGATCAAGCGGGTATTGTTGCCTGGGCGTATGCCTGGTTTGTCATTGTCGAAAGTTGGAACTGTGTTGGAGGCAAAAACCATGTTAGCTGAACGTGTGAATGAATGGACCCAAAAATTGTTGGCCGAGGGGCAGCAAGCGGGAGTGCAAGTGGGGCAGGCGAAAGTTTTGCGCAAGCAATTGGAAAGCCGTTTTGGCCCACTGCCAGATTGGGCTTTGATGCGTTTGAACGATAGTAGCGAGGCAGAACTGGATCGTTGGTGCTTGCGGGTTTTGAGTCAAGCGACTTTGCAAACCATTCTTGATTAGGTGGTGGCTGCTGTCCTGAACACATTTTTCCACCGATGACAAATCTGCTTTACGCCATCCCGTTTGGTTGCCTAAATTAATCCTTCATCGTAACTGTTCAGCCTCGGGCACCGTCATTCCCGCGAAGGCGGGAATCCAGTGCTAGCGCGGAGTAGAACCGTCAATAATTCGCATAGAACTGGATTCCTGCCTTCGCAGGAATGACGACACAACGGCCAATGGGCTGAATAGTCACCCTTCATCCTTAGTAAACGACAGTTCTGTCTTGAAAAGACTGCGTGGCTATGCAACCACGACCAAAGCAAAAATGCCTTTGTGTTGCCGGGTGATTAATCGGCAATATTAGGCACGCCTTTTGCTTGATCATGAATTTTCCGAAAAATCGTCCCGACGCTTATCGGTCAGGCAGGTGCGGATATTGTGCCCGAAGTGCTATGTGCAATTGCAGCATTTTGCGGCAGCGAAGTTGCCGGATATTTGGAATTTATTCAATCTGCATCAAATAATGATGTTCAATTGCAGGTCATTCACCACACTCAAAACAGGTGTATCAGGTAGATAATTTGCTATTGGTTTCTACAATGGCAATTTACTTCACGTTAAATTGCTCCTTATATGCTGCGCAACAAGCAATTCTGACAAGCGATTAACCGTAATCAGTGTTGATCGCAAACAAAAATTTCACATTGACAACCACCATGTTGCCTCGCGATAATTTGCCGGAATTGGCGCTCTGCCATCCCTGATTTCATTCCACGCCCCCGAAAGGACTATCATGGTCACTCCTGCATCCATTCTCGCCACCGGCATTGCTTTACCTCCTGCGGTTGATACCGAACGCTTTACCGAACTTGACCAACAAATGCGCGCCCGCCACGGCCAAAGCCGGGAGGTGCGGGAATCGATCAAGAAGTTTGTCAGCAATTCGCGTATTGCTGTGCGTCATTCGGTTAATCCGGGCTGGCATGCCGAAGGCTCGCCGGATACCGGAGTGGAAGATATTTTTACCCCTTACGATTTTGATCCTCCGGCGCATTTGCGCGCCAAGCTGTGGCACCAGGAAGCGCCCAAGCTGGCGATTGAGGCGGCGCGTGCAGCCATTGCAGCATGGGGTGGGGCGGTCAAGGACATCACTCATGTGGTTACCACTTCTACCACTGGCTGGGCCGAGCCCGGGATTGCGGTGGAGCTGATTGAGCAACTGGGCTTGTCGGAAGATACGCGCAAAATCGAAATCAATATCAATGGCTGTTTTTGCGGGGCCAGTTGTTTGCGTACCGCGCGTGACATCGTGCGTGGTGGCGAAGCCGGTGCAGTGCTGGTAGTGGCGGTGGAACTGGCGTCGATGCAGTACAACATTTTGGAAACCGATATGTCGTCGCTGGTGTCCAGCTCGCTGTTTTCTGATGGCGCAGGTGCGGCGATTGTTGGCACTGATGGCGAATGGCTGTTTGATGAATCCGGTATGTCGCTGGTGCCCAATTCCAAACATTTGCTCAGCCTGACCCCGGATTTTGAACGCGAATCGAATGCCTCCAAAATGTTTTTGCATCCGGATGTGTCGAAGTCGCTGGCCACCTATTTCCGCGAAGCGCGCGGTGTCGGTTTGCTGGATAGTTTCTTGCGTGACGGCGCGCTGCCCGCCCTGGCGGTGCATCCGGGTGGGCCGAATATTCTGGAAGGGATTCAGCGTGTCTTGCTCGATCGCGGCTGGCCGGAAGATTGTCTGGCTTCTTCGTTCCGTACCCTGCGTGATACCGGTAACCTGGGTTCGGCGGCGGTGTTGTTCGTGTTGCATAATCTGCTGCAGGAAACCGAAGCCAAAAAGGTCGCGTACCTGGCATTTGGCCCGGGTGTGACGGTGGAGTGGGGTAAGTTGACGCACAAGTCGGCGGCTTGATCAGGGATGGCCCGAACCATGAGTACCATGAGCAGCTTGATGCCTCCCGAAAACCATATTCTGCGCGGCTTGTTCGAGCTGGCGCAGCGCGAGCCGGAGCGGGTTTTATTCACCTTTGTCGATGAAATGGGCAAAGATGCAGAAACCCGCAGCGCCGCGCAACTGGTGCAACATATCACCCGCCTGGCCGCCTACCTGCAGCAGGGTTGTGGACTACAGCCGGGGGATACCGCACTCTTGATTTATCCGCCGTCGATCGAATTTATCGAAGCCTATGGTGCCTGCCTG
>JBDLSU010000771.1:0-6382 GCA_039799405.1 Pseudomonadota bacterium
GCAGGACAAATCCAACCACCCTTAGTACCGGAGCCTGAACCGGTGGATTGTTTGTTTGGCCTGTCGGCGTTCAAGGGACAGCCCCTGATTTTGGTGGATGTGGAGCAATTGGTCTCGCCCATGGCCCCGGATTGGCACTCGTGAATCGACGCCGATCAATTTCCGTCGATGCGCCGGGTACAATCGCCAGGGAAACACAACTGCCCACCCCGTGATGAGCCAGACAAAACAAAAGGGCTACAGCTTTTAAACTGTAACCCTTTGATTTTACAACGTATTCGGTGGGGTGATCGATGGGGCTCGAACCCACGACAACAGGAATCACAATCCTGGACTCTACCAACTGAGCTACGACCACCACTGAAACTGTTTTCGTCTAGTGACGTGAACAGCTCGCTATTATATGAAGCTTTCAAAGTTTTTGCAAATGAATTCCCGGATTTTGCCTCAGTTGCGGCAAAAATCCTCAAAATTCTTGCTCAACCGCTTCCACTGGCGGCTGCAGTTCCAGCAAATGCCAGAAAGCCTGCTGCAAGGCACTGGCGCTGCCACTGGTAAAGCCCTTGAGTTGGGTCGGGTGGGGATTGGGCGGAATTTGATGCGCACCCAGCAAACGCTGCAATTGGCGCGCAACCGCTTCACCGGTATCGATCAAGGTGATTGCGGGCGCATCAGCCAGTTGGCTGGCCTGATGCTGCGCAATAACCCGCTCGATCTGCACCTGCACAAACGGGTAATGGGTGCAACCCAGCACCAGGGTATCGGCACCTTGATCCAGCAAGGGGGGAATGTAACGCTGCAATAACGCCAGCGTGTCGCTGCTATCGATTTGCCCCAGTTCAATCAGGTCTACCAGACCGGTACAAGGCTGCAACAAAAACTGCACCCGGGACTGCGCACTGATTTGCTGCTGCAACTGGATGAATTTTTCACCGCGCAAGGTGTAAGCGGTAGCCAACACGCCGACGATGCGACTGCGACTGACCGCCGCCGCTGGCTTCAAGCCAGGCTCCACTCCAACCAGGGGCAGATCAGGATAATGCTGGCGCAACAAACGAATCGCCGCCACGGTGGCGGTATTGCACGCCACCACCAGCGCCTGCGCGCCCTGCCCCAACAAATATTGCGCAATATGCAGTGCCCGCGCAACGATTTCAGCCTCCGGCTTTTCGCCATACGGTGCAAAGCCGGAATCAGCAAAATACAGCAAATCCTGCTGCGGCAGCAAGGCATGGATATGGCGCAAAATCGACATGCCACCCACGCCTGAATCAAATACGCCTATCGTACTGCCGGGGGTGAATGCAGAAACCGTCACGCGCCATTCCTTCCTTGTGCCATGTCAGCCGCCAACAATCGGAATATGCTTGCCCGCAATTCGCGCTTCCCATTCTTTCGGGCCGGTAATATGCACTGATGTACCGCTGGCATCCACCGCCACCGTCACCGGCATATCCTGCACGTCAAATTCGTAAATCGCTTCCATGCCCAGATCTGCAAAACCAACCACGGTGGCCGATTTGATCGCTTTCGAGACCAGATACGCCGCACCACCCACCGCCATCAAATACGCGCTTTGATGTTGCTTGATCGATTCAATCGCCACCGGGCCGCGCTCTGCCTTGCCGATCATGGCGATCAAGCCGGTTTTTTCCAGCATCATATCGGTAAATTTATCCATCCGGGTCGCGGTAGTCGGGCCAGCCGGGCCAACTGCCTCATCACGCACCGGATCGACCGGGCCAACGTAATAAATCACGCGGTTGGTAAAGTCAACCGGCAAACTTTCGCCCTTGGCCAGCATATCGGCAATACGCTTGTGCGCAGCATCGCGCCCGGTCAGCATTTTGCCATTCAGCAGCAAGGTTTGCCCCGGCTTCCAGGCCGCTACCTGTTCACGCGTCAGGGTATTCAAATCAACCCGCTGCGAGCGCTCGGTATCCGGGGTCCAATGCACGTCCGGCCAGCTCGACAGCGCCGGTGGTTCAATGTAGGAGGGGCCGGAACCATCCAGCACAAAGTGGGCGTGGCGGGTAGCTGCGCAGTTGGGGATCATGGCGACTGGTTTGGAAGCGGCATGGGTCGGATACATATTGATTTTCACATCCAGCACCGTGCTCAAACCACCCAGGCCCTGCGCACCAATACCCAGTGCATTGATTTTGTCGCACAACTCGATCCGCAATTCTTCCAGCTTGTTTTGCGGACCGCGTTGTTTCAGTTCGTACATGTCGATGTCATCCATCAAGGACTCTTTCGCCATCAACATGGCTTTTTCAGCAGTACCACCAATACCAATGCCCAGCATGCCGGGCGGGCACCAGCCTGCGCCCATCAGCGGCACGGTTTTCAACACCCAGTCCACCAGCGAATCCGACGGATTAAGCATCACAAATTTGGTTTTATTTTCCGAACCACCACCCTTGGCTGCCACTTTCACATCAATGGTATTGCCCGGCACCAGTTCCATATGCACCACCGCCGGGGTATTGTCCTTGGTATTTTTACGTTCAAACTGCGGATCCGCCACAATCGAGGCACGCAATTTATTGTCGGCAAAATTGTAGGCGCGGCGCACGCCCTCATTCACCGCATCCACCAGCGAACCGGTAAAGCCTTCCAGCTTGACCCCCATGCCAACCTTCAGGAACACATTGACGATGCCGGTATCCTGGCAAATTGGCCGTTTGCCTTCGGCACACATGCGCGAATTGGTCAGAATTTGCGCGATTGCATCCTTGGCGGCCGGGCTTTGCTCGGCTTCATATGCGCGTGCCAGGTGTGCGATGTAATCCGCCGGATGGTAATAACTGATGTATTGCAGGCTGGCTGCAACCGATTCAATCAGGTCGGCTTGCGTAATGATAGTCATGATGAGGTTTCCGTTAGTCTGGTTGGATAAGCAATAACAAAAAAACAGGGTAAAAAACAGGGCCAAACCGGCTTAATTATCGCCGGACTGATTGCCAGGACCATGATCATGTGATGGCGGATAATTCATCAAGCGGTCGCACCAGGCAATGGCCAACGCCGACAACAGCAAGGTAAGGTGAATAACGGTTTGCGCAATCAAAGTCTTGGCCTCGTAGGCTTGGGCATTAATAAAAGTGCGCAACAAATGAATCGAAGAAATACCGATAATCGCCATCGCCAGCTTGATCTTCAGCACCGAGGCATTGACGTGGGACAACCATTCCGGATCATCCGGATGTTCATGCAAATTCATCCGTGAAATAAAGGTTTCATAGCCGCCGACGATGACCATGATCAACAAATTGGAAATCATCACCACATCGATCAAACCCAGCACGATCAACATGATCGTCGTTTCATTCAGGGTTTTGGCGGCATGCGCACCCGAACCATAGGCGGCAACCAAAATATGTTTCAAGGCATCTTGATTACCCATTGCGGCACGAATCAAATCGACCAGCTCGACCCAAAAATGAAATACATACACGCATTGTGCCAGTATCAAACCAAGGTACAAAGGCAGTTGCAACCAGCGACTCATGAATACCACTTTGGGCAAGGACTTTATACGGCTCGGATCAGGAGTGCGACGGATAGATGACTGGGCAGGCTTCATAGTTGCGAATTCCGGGGGAAAAAATCAGAATTCGTATTTTACACGGACTCATGCCCCATTGCGGCGCAAAGAAAAAGCAGTGGATTCATCAAAAAGTGACGCTTTTCCCGCAAAAGCCGGGGCTTCTATGTTAAATTGCAACAGAATCACCCGCAACTAATCTGATAAAACTTGACTTACAATCGAGTTTTGCGTGTCGCAACCATACCACTTACACACCACTCCGGTGAAAAAGCTGGCGACGACCTGAAAATTTGATGGAGAATTTGGAATGACCGAACAAACAGCAACAACTCCCGTAGCCGCCCCGGAGCCAAAACAAGAAAGCCGCGTATTTACCCCTTCTGCCTTTTTTTCCGAACATGCCGCCATCAAGGATATGGCAAGCTATTTGGCCCTGTGTACCGAAGCCGAACAGGATTATGAAGGTTTTTGGTCGCGCCTGGCACAGGAAAACCTGATCTGGCAAGAACCCTTCACCCAGGTTTTAAATGAAAGCAATGCGCCGTTTTATCGCTGGTTTGAAGACGGCAAACTCAACGCTTCCTACAACTGCCTGGATCGCCACCTGCATAACGGCAACGCCGACAAAATCGCCCTGATCTTTGAAGCCGATGACGGCGAATCGCAAGAAGTTACCTATCGTGAACTGCATGAAAAAGTCTGCCGCTTCGCCAATGGACTGAAAGAACTGGGCATCAAAAAAGGCGATCGCGTCATTATCTATATGCCGATGTCAGTACAAGGCGTGGCCGCCATGCAAGCCTGCGCCCGCATCGGTGCCACCCATTCGGTCGTATTTGGCGGCTTTTCGGCCAAATCCCTGCAAGAGCGCATTATTGACGCTGGCGCAGTCGCGGTCATTACGTCCGATGGCCAAATGCGCGGCGGCAAACAGTTGCCGCTCAAATCCATCGTCGATGAAGCACTGGACATGGGCGGCTGCGAATCGATTCGCCATGTGGTGGTGTACCAGCGCACCCGTGGTGCCGTATTCTGGGACGACGCGCGCGACCACTGGCTGCACAATCTGCTGCAACACCAGTCCACCGAATGCGAACCGGAATGGGTCGATGCCGAACACCCGCTGTTCATTTTGTACACCTCCGGCTCCACCGGCACCCCGAAAGGCGTGCAACACTCCACTGGCGGCTATTTGCTGTGGGCCATGCTGACCATGAAGTGGACTTTCGACATCAAACAGGACGACGTATTCTGGTGTACCGCCGACATTGGCTGGATTACCGGCCACACCTATGTTTGCTACGGCCCGCTGGCAGTGGGTGCCACCGAAGTGGTTTTTGAAGGCGTACCGAGCTACCCGAATGCCGGGCGGTTCTGGGACACCATCCACAAGCATAAAGTCAGCATTTTCTACACCGCCCCCACCGCCATTCGCTCCTTGATCAAAGCCTCGGAAACCGACCCGAATGTCCACCCCAGCCAGTATGATTTGTCCACCCTGCGCCTGCTCGGCTCGGTCGGCGAACCGATCAACCCGGAAGCCTGGATGTGGTACTACAATCACGTCGGCCGCGCCCAATGCCCGATTGTCGATACCTTCTGGCAAACCGAAACTGGCGGCCACATGATCACGCCACTGCCCGGCGCAACCCCGATGGTACCCGGCTCCTGCACCCTGCCCCTGCCCGGCATTGCCACCACCATTGTCGATGAAACCGGCAATGAGCTGCCCAATGGTCAGGGCGGCTTGCTGGTAGTAAAACGGCCCTGGCCTTCAATGATCCGCACCATCTGGAACAACCCGGAACGCTTTAAAAACAGCTACTTCCCGGCCGAACTGGGTGGCAAGCTGTATCTGGCAGGCGATGGCGCCATCCGCAACAAGGAAACCGGCTACTTCACCATTACCGGCCGCATCGACGACGTGCTCAACGTCTCCGGCCACCGCATGGGCACCATGGAAATCGAATCCGCCCTGGTCGCCAACCCGCTGGTAGCCGAAGCTGCAGTCGTTGGCAAGCCGGACGAAGTAAGCGGCGAATCGATCTGCGCCTTCGTGGTCTTGCGCCGCGCCCGCCCGACCGGTGACGAAGCCAAACAACTGGCCGTGGAACTGCGCAACTGGGTCGCCAAAGAAATCGGCCCCATAGCCAAACCCAAAGAAATCCGCTTCGGCGACAACCTGCCCAAAACCCGCTCCGGCAAAATCATGCGCCGCCTGTTGCGGGTACTGGCCAAAGGTGAAGAGGTAACGCAAGACATCTCGACACTGGAAAATCCGGCGATTCTGGAGCAATTGAAACAGCCGCTGTAAATTGTTCTGGCGTTATTGCAAAATCTTGCTATAATAGCGGACTTCGCCGATTCCACAATCGGCGTATGCAGGAGAGATGGATGAGTGGTTGAAGTCGCACGCCTGGAAAGCGTGTATAGGTTCATAGCCTATCGGGGGTTCGAATCCCCCTCTCTCCGCCAAGAACATGATTCAAAACATGTAGTTGCACGCAAAACCCGCTTACCTCACTGAGGAAGCGGGTTTTTCGCTTGGTGGTATTGCAATCCAATGTTTATGCCGTTATTTGATGCGCTCTTAAACTCCCCGAGTCAATCTGATAGTACGTTCTCTTTTCAATTTCCTCACCATATCCCCTTCCTTTTCTCGCGCCAGGCTGACTATCTCGAAACTTACCGAAGTATCTTTCAAATTCCTCCGCCTTGTCCCCCGGGTCACTCTTCCATTCGAACCGGCCTGTTTTCTGGCGATCTCAAACTCAGCTTCTTCGCGTGCTCGCTCCGGGATTTGTTTCATTTCTCTTTCAAACCATAAAT
>JBDLSU010000772.1:0-4667 GCA_039799405.1 Pseudomonadota bacterium
CCCTTGCCGCTGGTAACGGCGGCCATGCAGTACAGGCAGTGCAGCAAGGCAACCGGGTTGCGGTGTTGTTCAAAGCGCGGCAATAAGGCGCTGAACTTGGCATACACATCATCGTCACCAAACTCGCGAAAATCGCAAAAGGTCAATATCAGTTCGCCCAGCAGGGCTTGCAATTGATCGTCACCCGCTGCCAACAGCAAGCGGTTGCCGACATGGCGCGCCGCCGCAAGATCGTCCCGCATGCCGTCGAAGGCATCGTTGCAACAGTCACGCCAGGGGGCGCTGTGAAATTGTTCGTCCGTCATTGTGGGGTATGCTGTGACCAGATTGCGTTAATCAGTGGAAGCGTCTTTATACCATTTTTTTGCAATAGCAAGTAAGGATAACGGTGAAAAGCTGATACGCTTTCACAGCTTTGTCGCCCCGCTGTCGGTAATTCGTTTTTGTGCCTCAGGAAATGAAATAATGGTTGACCCCTTGCTTGCCTGTTTGCTGGAACTGTGCCGCTATTATCGTCGCCCTTGTTCAAAACAGGCGCTATGTGCAGGCTTGCCACTGATCGATGGGCGCTTGTCACCCGCGCTGGTGCCGCGCGCCGCCCGGCGCGCCGGGCTGGCGGCGCAAATGCAAAGCCTGACGCTGGCACAGATCGACCCGGCTTTGCTGCCGGTGCTGCTGCTGTTGCAGGAAAACCAGGCCGCGCTGCTGCTGGGCTGGGATGCGCAAGATCAGGCGCGTTTGTTGTTTCCGGAAAGCGGCGCTGGCGAAGTATTACTGAGTCGGGCGCAACTGCAGGCGCGCTTTGCAGGCATTGCCATCTTTTGCCGCCCGCATTATCAGGATGCGCAATATTTACCCAACCCGGCTGCCCGTCGCCACATGGCGGGCCACTGGCTGTGGCGCGCCCTGCTGGAACAGCGCCGCCTGTTTGCCGACATTCTTTGCGCCGCCTTGCTGATCAATTTGTTTGCCCTGGCGCTGCCGCTGTACACCATGAATATTTACGACCGCGTGGTGCCCAATTTTGCCGAAGAAAGCCTGTGGGTACTGTCCAGCGGGGTGTTGCTGGTGATTTTGTTTGATGCCGCTTTGCGCTTGTTGCGCAATCACTTTATTGATCTGGCCAGCGCCCGGCTGGATGTGCGCTTGTCGAGCCAGGTAATGCAAAATATTCTGGCGCTGCCGCTGGCCCGGCGCCCGGATTCGGTCGGCAGTTTTGCTGCCAATTTGCGCTCGCTGGATATGGTGCGCGAATTTGTCACCGCCAGCAGCCTGGCGGCGCTGGTTGATCTGCCGTTTGCGCTACTATTTTTATGTGTGCTGGGCCTGATCGCCTGGCCTTTGCTGGTGCTGGTATTGCTGGCCTGGGTGGTATTGCTGGCGTATGGTTTTTGGCTGCGCGCCAGGATGGATCGCCTGAGCGCGGCCACGCTGGATGCGCAGGCGCTGCGCAATGGCCGCCTGATCGAAACGCTCGCCAATCTGGAAGCGCTGCAGGCGCAAGGCGGGCAGGGCCAGATGCAGGCGCAATGGGAACATGCCAGTACCCGCCTGGCGCAATTGAACACGCGCCTGCGTGGCCTTTCCAGCGCCAGCCTGCAGGGCGTTTTGTCGCTGCAGCAACTGGTGAATGTCGGCGTGATTATTTGCGGTGTGTATTTGATCCATCAGCACAAGCTCAGCCTGGGTGGTTTGATCGCCAGCACCATGCTGGCCGGGCGCGCCCTGGGGCCGCTGGGGCAAATGCTGGGTTGGCTGTTGCAATGGGCCAATGTGAACCATGCGCTGCACAGCTTGCAGGGTTTGATGTCGCAAGCGCCTGCGCCGGGCCGGGTCGCGCCAACCCCGCCACTGCAGGGGGCGATCAGCGTGCGCAATCTGCATTTTACTTACCCCGGCAGCAGCCAGCCCAGCTTGCGCGGGGTGAATCTGGAGATTCGCGCTGGCGAAAAAGTGGTGATTATTGGCCGGGTTGGTTCGGGCAAATCGACCCTGCAAAAATGCCTGCTTGGCCTGTATCCCCCCGCCAGCGGCAGCATTTTGTTTGATGGCATCGAGCAGGCGCAGATTGCCCCGGCCGATTTGCGCCGCCAGATCGGCTATGTCGATCAGGACACGCGCTTGCTGGCAGGCACCCTGCGCGAGAATATCAATCCCGATCAAGCCCTGGCCAGTGACGACGCCTTGTGGGCGGCGGCGCGGGTAGCCGGGCTGGAAGAGGCGATCAAGCGCCATCCGCTCGGCTGGGACTGGCCCATCAGCGAGCGCGGCGAATCGCTCTCCGGCGGGCAAAAGCAGGCGGTGGCGCTGGCGCGGGCGCTGCTGCGCGACCCGCCAATTTTATTGCTGGATGAACCCAGCAGCGCGCTCGATCATGGCAGCGAAACCCAATTCAAACAGCGCCTGGCGGAGTATGCGGCCGGGAAAACCCTGATCATCATCACCCACCGCGCCAGCCTGATGGATTTGGCCGAGCGGGTGATTGTGCTGGACGAAGGCGTGGTAGTGGCTGACGGCACCAAAGCGGAGGTGATGGCGGCGCTTGCCAGCGGCAAGATTGCGAGGGCCGCATGAAACCCCATTTGCCCAATTTGCCGAAGATGCCAGCCAGCGCCGATAATCCGCCGCAGCCGGACTGGCAATTCGACGCCGAACAATATCTGCAGCAAACCCGGCCGCTGCAGGCGCGGCGCTTGCTGTATCTGGTGGCGCTGGCCTTGCTGGTTTTGTTGCTGTGGGCCTCGGTGGCACAGGTGGATGAAGTGACGCGCGGCGACAGCCGGGTGATTCCCTCGCAACAATTGCAGGTGCTGCAAAGTTTTGATGGCGGCATTGTGGCGCAAATTCTGGTCAAGGAAGGGCAGGTGGTGCAAGCCGGGCAAACCGTATTGCGCATCGATTCCACCCGCTTTGAATCGAGCTTGCGTGAAAGCCGTGCCATGACCCAGGCGCTGGCGGCCAAGGTGGCGCGCCTGAAAGCCCTGAGCAACGGCCAGGCCTTTGTGCCGCCACCGGAGCTGGGGCGTGACGACCCGAAAACCCTGGAAGCCGAGCGCATGCTGTATGAAACCGCCAATTCTGAACTGACAGCGCAAATTGCGATAGCGCGCCAGCAGTTAAACCAGCGCCAGCAAGAACTGGCCGAAGCGCGTGCGCGCCATACCCAGGCTACGGCGGCATTCAATTCTGCCGAGCACGAGTTGCGGGTGACCAAGCCTTTGATACAGTCGGGTGCGATTTCGGAAGTGGAAATTTTACGGCTCGGGCGCGATGTCAGCCGCTACCGCGGCGAGCGTGACATCAGCGCGGCGCAAATCGAACGGTTTCAGGCCAGCATTAACGAAGCGCAGCGCAAAATTCAGGAAGTGGAATTAAATTTTCGCAATCAGGCCCGGCGCGAAGCGGCCGAAGCGCAAGCCAAGCTCAATTCGCTCAGTCAGGGCAGCACCGGTTTGTCGGACAAGGTCAAGCATTCCGAACTAAAGTCACCGGTGCGCGGCACCGTGAAACGGCTGATGGTCAATACCGTGGGCGGGGTGCTGCAAGCCGGGCATGATGTGATGGAAATCGTGCCGCTGGAAGGCGCTTTGCTGCTGGAAGCCAAAATGCAGGCCAAGGACATTGCGTTTTTGCATCCGGGGCAGAGCGCGCTGGTCAAATTCTCGGCCTATGATTTTTCCATCTATGGCGGGCTGGAAGCCACGCTGGAACATATCGCCGCCGATTCCGTCACCGATGAGCGCGGCAATACCTTTTATACGGTGCGGGTGCGCACCAAAAACGCCGCGCTGGGGCCGAATTTGCCGGTCATTCCCGGCATGGTGGCGGAAGTGGATATTATTACCGGCAAGAAAACCGTGTTATCGTATTTGTTGAAGCCAATTCTGCGCGCTCGCCAAGGCGCATTACGTGAGCGTTAGTCTTGAATGGAGCAGGTTTCGATGAGTCAATTTTTGTCCGCGCAGGAAATTCAGGACTGGCCGGTGGAAAGCCTGGCAGACGATGGCTTGAGCCCGATGCAGCGCACCCGCGCCCGCATGCAGGCCGCCAGCCAGTGGGCCGACTGGCAAATGATGGGGCGGCGCATGGCCATGGGCTGTGTCGCGCTGGAAATTACCCAGCGTTGCAATCTGGATTGTTCATATTGCTATCTGTCCGAAAGCTCGGAAGCGCTGAAAGATATTCCCTTGCAGGAAGTGTATCGCCGCATCGATCAGGCTTTTGCATTTTATGGCCCCGATACCGATATCCAGGTCACCGGCGGCGACCCGACCTTGCGCAAAACCGATGAGCTGATCGCCATCGTGGCCTATATCAAGCAACGCGGCATGCGCGCCTCGCTGTTCACCAATGGCATCAAGGCCAGCCGCGCCTTGCTGGAACAATTGTGCGCCGTCGGGCTCGATGATGTGGCTTTCCATGTGGATATGACGCAAGAGCGCCCCGGCTATCAATCGGAAGCCGAACTGCATGCGCTGCGGCTGGAATATATCGAACGCACCCGTGGTTTGCCGCTCTCGGTGTTATTCAATACCACCGCGTTTCCGGGTAATTTTCATGAAATCCCGGATATTGCACGCTTCTTCGTCGAAAATGCCGATCAGGTACGGCTGGCTTCGTTTCAGGTCGGGGCCGATACCGGGCGCGGCAGCGAGCGTGAGCGTATT
>JBDLSU010000773.1:0-4630 GCA_039799405.1 Pseudomonadota bacterium
ACCCATTGGGCAATTCCGTGAAGACGACAAGCTGATCGATATTCTGGTGCGGCAACCACTGGATGAGCGCGCCACCATTGAAGGCTTGAATGAGACCAATTTGCCCACCAGCAATGGTCGCTTCATTACCTTGTCACAAGTGGCGCGCGCCCATTTTGCCTGGGAGCCAGGTGTGGTATGGCGTGAAGGGCGGGAATGGGCGATTACGGTACAGGGCGATGTCAGCGAAGGGATTCAGGGGCCAACCGTATCGAGCCAGATTAGTCCGACTCTGGAAAAATTGCGCACCAATTTGCCCGCTGGCTACAAGATCGAGCTGGCAGGTGCCGCCGCTGACAGTGGCAAGGCGCAAAAATCGATCAATGCCAACATGCCGCTGGTGATATTTATCATCTTCACCTTGCTGATGCTGCAGTTGCATAGCTTCTCGCGTGCCTTGCTGGTATTTTTGACCGGCCCACTTGGCGTGGCCGGGGCCGCGCTGGCTTTGTTGATCTTGCAGCGCCCGTTTGGCTTTGTGGCAATGCTGGGGGTGATTGCCCTGTTTGGCATGATCATTCGTAACTCGGTGATTTTGATCGACCAAATTGAGCAGGATATTGCTAACGGGGTGGATGCCTGGCATGCGGTGGTGGAAGCGTCAGTGCGGCGCGCCCGTCCGATCATTCTGACCGCCGCCGCAGCGGTGTTGGCGATGATACCGTTGTCGCGTTCGGTATTCTGGGGGCCGATGGCGGTATCGATCATGGGTGGCCTGATTATTGCGACTGGCTTGACGCTGTTATTCCTGCCAGCTTTGTATGCGGCCTGGTTCCGGGTAAAAAAACCACATTAATGGTTTCTTGTCATCAATGCACGCGCCATCTTTTTGGCGGCGCGTGGTTGGCGGCGGGTAATTTATTGGTGCAAAATCTGAAACGCCAAGAAAACTCGCCACGCTTTTAAAAAATTTAGTAGAATACCGGGCTATGCTTGAAAAGCAGAAGGCATAAAGCAGCAAGCAACAAGTAGAATCCATGCTCTTTTGCTTTTGATAAACAAAATGCACATTCCCGCGAGGATGGCGAAATTGGTAGACGCACCAGGTTTAGGTCCTGACGCCAGAAATGGTGTGGGGGTTCGAGTCCCCCTCCTCGCACCACAGAATTCTTTATTTTTTGGATGATTTACATGGCAACTGTAGTTGAATCCTTGGGCAAGCTTGAGCGCCGTCTCACCCTTTCGTTCCCACTGGCAGATGTACAAGCAGAAATCGAAAAACGATTAAAACAGCGCGCTCGTACAGCCAAAATTCCGGGCTTCCGTCCCGGTAAGGTGCCGCTCAAAATGGTTGCCGCCCAATATGGCTACCAGATTGAAAGCGACGTATTGAATGATCGTCTTGGCCGTGCGTTTAATGACGCGGCAGTCGAAAACAATTTGCGGGTGGCAGGTTACCCCAAGATCGAACCCAAGGCAGAACCAAACGAAGGCCAGATGCAGTTTGATGCCACGTTTGAAGTCTATCCTGAAGTGACGATTGGCGATTTGTCCGGCGTCGAACTGGAAAAAGTCTTCACCCAGGTGTCCGACGCAGAAATCGAAAAAACCATCGACATCCTGCGCAAGCAACGCGTGCATTTCCACACCAAAGGTGAGGCCGGTGAGCATGGCGACGGTGGCGACGGCTCGGGCAACTTCGTATCGGCCAATAGCGACCGCATCACCATCGATTTCACCGGTTCGATTGACGGTGTTGAATTTGAAGGCGGCAAGGCTGAAAACTACCCGTTTGTGCTGGGCGAAGGCCGCATGATGCCGGAATTTGAAGCTGCAGCACTGGGCCTGAAAGTGGGTGAGAGCAAAACTTTCCAGGTTAATTTCCCGGAAGACTATCACGGCAAGGATGTGGCTGGCAAAACTGCTGACTTCACCATTACCGTAAAAGGTCTGGAATGGGCGCATTTGCCAGCAGTGGATAGCGATTTTGCCAAGTCACTCGGTGTGGCCGATGGCGACATGGAAAAAATGCGTACTGATATCAAAACCAATCTGGAACGCGAAGTGGGCGGCCGGGTCAAGGCGCGCAACAAGGAAAGCGTGATGGACGCGCTGATCAAGGTATGCGAACTGGATGTGCCAAAGGTATTGTTGGAACAGGAAGTGGCGCGTTTGGCTGAAGGTGCCCGTCAGGATATGGCACAGCGCGGCATGAATGTGAAAGACATCACACTGCCACCAGAGCTGTTTGCTACCCAGGCTGATCGCCGTGTGCGTCTGGGCCTGATCCTGGCACAATTGGTCAAGTCAGCCAATTTGCAAGCGACACCCGAACAAGTCAAGGCGCAAGTCGAAGATTTTGCACAAAGCTATGAAGAGCCGCGTGAAGTGGTCAAGTACTATTACACCGACCACAATCGTCTGGCTGAAGTCGAAGCCCTTGTATTGGAAGAAAACGTCGTTACCTATGTGCTGGGTCAAGCCAAGGTCAGTGAAAAATTACTGGCTTTTGACGAACTCATGGGTAATAACGAACAAGCGTAACGGTTAGCATGCCATCTGTGACCCGGCTCATTGAACAAGCCGGGTCAGTTTGGCGCAAAGCGCCGTACTTCTCAAGGAAAACAAATGGCAGGTATGAATAGAAATCCGGCGTTGGATACAGAAATGCTTGGTTTGATCCCGATGGTGATCGAGCAAAGCGGTCGTGGTGAGCGTTCCTACGATATTTATTCGCGGCTATTAAAAGAGCGCGTCATCTTTCTGGTTGGGCCAGTCAATGATCAAATGGCCAATTTGATCGTGGCACAATTATTGTTTTTGGAGAGTGAAAATCCGGACAAGGATATTTCCCTCTACATCAATTCCCCAGGTGGTTCGGTTTCGGCTGGTTTGGCGATTTACGATACCATGCAATTTATTAAACCCGATGTCTCTACCCTGTGTACCGGCCTGGCCGCGTCGATGGGCGCATTTTTATTGGCAGCCGGGGCCAAGGGCAAGCGTTTTTCTTTGCCGAATTCGCGTATCATGATCCATCAACCTTCGGGTGGTTCGCAAGGTCAGGCTTCCGATATCGAAATCCAGGCGCGTGAAATTTTGTATTTGCGTGAACGTCTGAATAATATCCTGGCTGAAAAAACTGGCCGTACTGCGGAACAAATCGCCAAGGATACCGATCGCGACAACTTTATGTCGGCTGAAGAAGCGGCTGAATATGGTTTGATCGATAAGATGTTGGTACATCGCGCCTGATGTTGCAATATGAACTGCGTGCTGTGCCTGCGTATAACCATTTAACTTTTAATTGACTGCTCATGTCCGATAAGAAATCATCCGGCGGTGAAAAGTTGCTTTATTGCTCGTTTTGTGGCAAGAGTCAACACGAAGTAAAGAAACTGATTGCTGGTCCTTCGGTATTCGTCTGTGACGAATGTATCGAATTGTGTAACGATATCATTCGTGACGAAACCTCGAATCTGGAGGCGGTGCCGGGCACCAAATCGGATTTGCCGACGCCGCGTGAAATCTGCGAACTGCTCGATCAATACGTGATCGGGCAGCAAGTAGCCAAGCGCATTTTGTCGGTGGCAGTATATAACCACTACAAACGCCTCAAGCATCTGGGTAAAAAAGACGAAGTGGAGCTGACCAAAAGCAATATCTTGCTGGTTGGCCCCACGGGTTCCGGTAAAACCCTGTTGGCGCAAACCCTGGCGCGCATGTTGAATGTGCCTTTCGTGATCGCCGATGCCACCACCCTGACCGAAGCCGGTTATGTGGGGGAAGACGTTGAAAACATCATTCAGAAATTGCTGCAAAGCTGTAATTACGAAGTCGATAAAGCCCAGCGCGGCATTGTCTACATTGATGAAATTGATAAAATTTCGCGCAAATCCGACAATCCTTCCATTACCCGTGACGTATCGGGCGAGGGCGTGCAACAGGCTTTGTTGAAACTGATCGAAGGCACCATGGCTTCGGTGCCACCGCAAGGTGGGCGCAAGCATCCGAATCAGGATTTTGTGCAAATCGATACCACCAACATCATGTTTATTTGCGGTGGCGCATTCGATGGCTTGTCCAAGATTATCGCCAATCGTTCCGAGAAAAGCGGCATTGGTTTCTCGGCTGATGTGAAGAGCAAGAGCGATAAAACCACAACCGTGTTATTGCAGGAAGCCGAACCGGAAGATTTGATCAAGTTTGGCTTGATTCCCGAATTGGTTGGTCGTTTGCCGGTGGTGGCAACGCTGGCCGAATTGACCGAAGAAGCCTTGATCCAGATTTTGACCGAGCCGAAAAATGCGCTGGTCAAGCAATATTCGAAATTGCTGGAAATGGAAGGCGCAGAACTTGAAATCACGCCGGGTGCCTTGCATGCGATCGCCAAAAAGGCGCTGGCACGTAAAACCGGGGCGCGTGGCTTGCGTTCGATTCTGGAGCATGCCTTGCTCGACGTGATGTATGAATTGCCGAGCGATGGCAATGTCGCCAAAGTGGTTATCGATGAAAAAACCATCACGAATACCGGCAAACCTCTTCTGGTTTATCGTGATCAACCTAAAGCGTCGGGTGAAAACTGAGGGTTTTTTGCGTCGAAATCCGAAAAACCGGCGTTTTAGCCGGTTTTTTTTTATAAAAGCGGTAC
>JBDLSU010000774.1:0-3797 GCA_039799405.1 Pseudomonadota bacterium
CGCCCCGAGCGGATCAACTGGCATCCAGCCCGGTTCCGCATACTTGCTGGCCAAATACACCAGAATTGCATTCGAATCGGACAGGACCACTTCACCATCCTGCAGCACGGGTATCTGCCCGAGCGGATTAATCGCCAGAAAATCCGGCAGTTTCTGTGCGCCTTTGCTTAAATCGACCTGAACCAGTTCGGTCGGCAAATTCAGTAATGAAAGAAATAATTGCACCCGGTGTGCGTGACCGGAAAGAGGAAACGTGTACAAGCGAACGGGACTGGACATGGCAAGACTCCTGAAAAAAGGTGGAACAAATGAGCTGATTAATTTACGTATCAAATTTACCGTAATTATAGTCGCGTGAATTTCAATAACCTTACAGCCAAACCAAACAGTTTATCTGACGCTCGATGCCAGTATAGGCTGGCAATTTGCGAAAAAACATCAAAATCGCGACAAATCGGGGCGAACCATCAAAGAAATCGACTAAACGCAGCATGCACCAGAGCAATATTCATACTTCTTTGACAAACCCAAGCAGCATAACATTTTACTTTTAGCCTCATAATCTACAACAACTTTTTCACTATTAGTAAAAACCAATCTCTTGCAAATAGCAAAGCAAACGACCTATTCATCTAGCTGACTCCGCCATCAAAAACGCAATTATTTGTAATTGAAACCAATATTTAAACAAGCCAAAAACCAAGAACACCATAACAGTTTTGCGGCCAAACCAGCAGCACAGTCAACAATTTCTCAAACTGTACTGGTCAAAAATCGGCAAAACTGTTATCTTGTCAGGATTTGCTGGAAGTTTTACCATCTGCACCATGGAAAATACTATAAATTTATACGAATCACTGGCCAATGAGATCAGTGGCATGATCAAGTCCTGTGTGTACCGTCCCGGTGAGCGTTTGCCATCGGTACGGCATCTGGCATCACAAAATCACATGTCGGTCTCTACCGTCACCCAGGCCATGCGTTTATTGCAAGATCAGGGGCTGATCGATGTAAAGCCGCAAGCCGGTTATTTTGTGCGTTATCGGCCACGTCCACTCAATGGCGATGCCCACGCCAATGACTTCCACACCGCCACCTATGTCGATGTCACCAATGGCCTGACCCGCATTTTGCGCGAAAATACCGCCACCAAAGTCATCCAGTTTGCCAATGCCTGGCTGCCCGATGATTTGATGCCGACCAAGCGCTTGCAGGGCATTGTCAGCAGCGTAACCCGCACCCAGCCGCATTTGTTTAACAGCCCCGGCTTTTTCAACCTGAACGAACCCGATTTTGTACGTCAGATCGTGCGGCGCGCGGCCGACTGGGGCAAAATCGACCCGTCCGAGCTGGTGGTCACCAATAGCGGTACCGAAGCGCTCAGCCTGTGCTTGCGCGCCGTTGCCAAGCCGGGTGACACCGTTGCGATTGAATCGCCCTGCCACATCCTGATGTTGCAACTGATTCAATCGGCAGGCATGAAGGCACTGGAAATACCGACCAACCCGAAAACCGGTATTTCGCTGGAAGCACTGGAATTGGCCTTGTCCGGCAATATGGTACAAGCCTGCCTGTTCATGCCCAACGCCAGCAATCCGCTCGGCTGCATCATGCCGGACGAAAACAAAAAACGCCTGGTTGAATTGGTGAATCAATTCAAAATACCGCTGATTGAAAACGATTTGTATGGCGATCTGTGCTTCGGTGCCAACCGCCCGGTGCCTGCCAAAGCGTTTGATACCCAGGGCAATGTGCTGCTGTGTTCCTCGTTTTCCAAAACCGTCACCTCCACCATGTCGGCCGGTTACATCATGGCGGGCAAGTTGTCGCACCAGTTGATCTATCTGAAAGCGCTCTCCAGCGGCCCGGCCAGTCATTACAATCAGGCAGTGCTGGCGAATCTGATCAATGGTTCACAATACACCACCCATTTGCGCATGATCCGGCGCACCATGACCCATCGCATCACCCAGGTCTCGGATGCGGTATCGCGCTACTTTCCGCAAAACTGCCAAATTTCGGAACCACAGGGTGGCTTTGTAATCTGGGTGCAACTGCCTTATCCAACCTGCACCTTTGATTTGCATGCCAGGGCGCTGAAGGAAGGAATAGCCTTCATGCCAGGCGCGCTATTTTCGGCTTCCGGCAAATTTGGCAATTACATGCGCATCAATTGCGGCAACCCATGGGATGATGGTATCGACAAGGCGCTACGGCGTCTGGGCGAATTGGCCCATGCTGCGCTGGATCAGGTCAACAACGGCAATAATTAAATCAAGGCCGGACGGCGATCTGCCGTCTGTTGGCCTAAAAACGTGCGGCCTGGCCTTGTCCAGCAGCGCCAACACCTTGTTCGGCACCCGCACTGCCACCTTGCAATCCGTGCCCACCCCAATCAGCCGACCGTCTACGGCAGCAAACTGCTGCTACTGCCAGATGGCATCAAGCCGATGCGACGGCTTAAAACTCCACCCCGGCCTGCGGCAGCATCGGCGTTGCAATACTGTGCGGATGCTTGACTTCCCGCATTTCGGTCACCAAATCGGCAAAATCGATCAATTCCAACGGTGCATGGCGTCCGGTCAACACCACATGCATCGGTTTTGGGCGCAGGCGCAAGGCGCGCAACAGGTGATCCAGTTGCAGATAGCGATGTTGGAGCAGCAAATGAATTTCATCCAGCAGCACCATATCAAAAGTAGGATCACACAGCATGTTCTTCGCTTGCACCCAGGCAAAGCTGACCGTGGCGATATCGACCGCGCGGAGTTTGCTATCCCAGGTGCATTCAGCCCCAAAGATTTGGAAATCGCACAAAGGCTGGCTCGCCAGCGCCTTGTATTCCGCGCTATGGGGTGAACCACCACAGAACTGCACCACGCCCACCCGCATCATGCGGGCCAGCGCGCGCTGCGCCATATTGAACGCCGCCCCGGTTTTACCTTTGCCATTGCCAGTGAACACGGTGACCAGCCCGCTTTCGCGCGTCTTTCCTGCCTGCGCTTGGGGCGTGCTTCCATAAGCAGTGGCCCTTTTTAGCACGACGAAATCGCTTTCTTTCTCTTTCATAGAACATCCTTTTTCTCTCCGGGGGTAAAGGGACGATAGCCAAGATTGGCTTGTTCAACCGCCTGCGGCGACCAATCCACTTCCTGAAAGTGTTGATTTGGCACCAGAATGGCGGTAATGGCTCGCAGACGCTGGTTAATAAAATCCTGATGGCGCATCAGCAGATGAAATTGTTCACGCATTTCAAGATAGTTTTGCCATACCTCGGCATCGCTCATGGCGGTGGCTGGTGCGTTGTTGGTATCAAATGGGTTCATGGTGCAAAGCTATAGGAAGCGGTTCAAAAGTGATGGACGCCCGGCGTTGGATGAAAAACACTGACAGGCTCATCCAGCAGCCTGATATCCAACTGATAGCGCTGGTTGGCAAGATATGCGCCAGTCAAGCAGCGCATGCCTGGGTGCGCTTGTCCTGCCTGCCTTGCCAGCCAGGCTTGTAAAGTGTGCGCGAAATTGATGGCATTGATAAACGCAACATCGTGCTGACGCTTGCGCTGACGCACGACCAGTAAAACACTGCCCACAATACCGGGAATTGAAATCACCGCATCGAGCAAGTTCATGTCCACCAGATGTTTCGATAGCGCATAGCCTTCATGACCCGACAGAAGTTTTAAGGGGGTAAGCACCGCCAACCGCCCCGTGTCGGGCTGCAATGCCGTCAGTGATAGCCAGATCAGGGCCAGGCACCTGTCTCCCGGTGGCCTTGCCGGGAAATAGGCCGTGCCT
>JBDLSU010000775.1:0-4455 GCA_039799405.1 Pseudomonadota bacterium
ATCTGGACTTGCAACGCGGCTATCGCTTCGCCATTGGCTTGCAAGACCCCGGCTACTTGCTGCGCGACTACCACACCGCCCAGGTCGCGCCCAAAGCGGCGCTCAAAGGGCGGCCACATGCAACCCGACGTGATGAACTGGCCATTCCCAAAGACAAGTTGTCTACTATTTTGTCAACGCGCGATTATCGTCAGGACGCTTCCTGCCTGGTGGTGGTGCAAGCTTTGCCGGATGCCCCCTACAAGCTGGCCGAGTTGATGCAAGCATTGCGCGAGCCACGCCATGTTTTGTACCTGGGGCGCAAATCATGCCCACTGGCGGCACCGCTGTTCCCGCAAATTGTTGCCGCTGATGAAGTGTGCAGTGCCTTCGGTGCGTATATCAACCTGCTACGCGAACGATTGAAACAGGCACCGCGCAAGACCAGCAAACCGGCATCGACCACTCCGGCCAAAATGCTGCCGGGGGTCGCACCAATTTCGCAACTGATTTGGAGCGATTTGATGCCCATCGCTTGTGAACCCACGTTTAGCATTACGCGCAAAGACCGCATTATCAGTCGTCAAGGGTGGCAGTTCGGAGACCGGATTGAACACCGTGCGATTATCAGTATTGGAGAAGAAGCATGTATTTCAGCTTGATTACGCCGCAAGCCGGGCATGAACTGGAAGCCGCCCGGATATGGAACGGGGTTTATGATGATCATCAATGGTTGTGGCAATTTTTCCCGTCCAGTGAAAAAGACGCACCACGCCGTTTCATTTTTCGGCGCTATGAAGCCGACAAGCTGCCACGATACTATGTCGTTTCCGAGCAGACACCGACCGCACCCGGCACAGCCTGGCAAGTACAAAGCAAACTCTATTCGCCCACGCTGGCAAGTGGAAACCACTACCGGTTTGACCTGCGTGCCAATCCAACCGTGACGCATCAACGCAGTGGCAAGAAGCAGCGCCACGATGTGGTAATGCAGGCCAAGCGCCAATTGCTGGATCAACATGGATTAAGTAAATGGGAAGAATTACCGGATCAGGTGCGCCCACCCATGGGGCAACTGACCTTTAAAGCATGCAGTGACTGGTTGCTGGCGCGTGCGGCACAAATCGGGGTGGAATTTATTGCCGATTCAATTCAGGTAGACAGCTACCAGCAACACCGTGAAAAACGCAAGAGTCAGGATGCCACCCTGCGCTTCAGTAGTGTGGATTTCAGCGGTGAACTGGTCGTGCGTGATGCGGCACTACTGACCCAAGCGCTGACTCAGGGCATTGGTCATGCCAAAGGCTTTGGCTGCGGTTTGTTATTACTGCGCCCGGTAAGCTGACGATGTTGCCACCACTCAAACCGATTCCGATCAAGGAACGGCTTTCCGTCCTGTTTATCGAGCGCTGCAAGCTCGATGTGCTCGATGGCGCATTTGTCGCCGTTAATGCCGAAGGCGTGCGCACCCATATTCCTTTGGGCGGCATTGTTTGCCTGATGCTGGAGCCAGGGGTACGGGTTTCGCATGCGGCGGTAGCACTGGCGGCACGAGTAGGCACCTTGCTGGTGTGGGTCGGTGAAGCAGGCGTCAGGTTGTATTCTGCCGGACAACCCGGTGGTGCGCGGGCTGACCGTTTGCTGTACCAGGCCAAGTTGGCCCTGGATGACGAAGCCCGGCTCAAAGTTGTGCGCGCGATGTACCGCATGCGCTTTGGCGAAGAACCACCACAACGCCGTAGTGTTGAACAACTGCGCGGGATTGAAGGGGCACGGGTGCGCGCCTTGTATCAAACACTGGCACGGCAATATGGCGTCGAATGGCAATCACGTAATTATGACCGCCAGGAATGGGATGCCGCTGACCTGCCCAATCGCTGCCTTTCCGCAGCCACCTCTTGCTTATATGGTGTCGCTGAAGCGGCGATATTGGCAGCAGGCTATGCACCCGCCATCGGGTTTATTCATACCGGCAAGCCCTTGTCTTTTGCTTATGACATCGCTGATTTATACAAATTTGATACGGTCGTGCCGATTGCTTTTGCGGTTGCCAGCAAACCCACCCAACAGCCCGAGCGAGAGGTGCGCTTGCGCTGCCGCGACGTATTTCGTCAAAGCAAATTATTGGAGCGAATTATTCCTGACATAGAAGCGCTGTTATCTGAGGGCGGCCTGGCTCCACCTGAAACGCCAACCGAAGCTGTGCCGATTGCAATTCCCAACAATGAGGTCATTGGCGATGTTGGTCATCGTTCTTGAAAATGCGCCACCACGCTTGCGCGGGCGTCTGGCTATCTGGTTGCTGGAAGTGCGTGCCGGGGTCTATGTAGGCAATTACTCACGCAAGATACGGGAAAATATCTGGAAACAGGTAGAGGAAGGCATTGAAGAAGGCAACGCGGTCATGGCCTGGCGCGCGAATAATGAAGCAGGCTTTGATTTTTTGACGTTGGGTAGCAATCGACGCATGCCGGTTGAAATGGATGGGGCCAAGCTGGTTTCATTTTTGCCGATGGAAGATCATGGGCAGGAAGTGGATTGATGCGATGGCGAACATCTAATTATTTTTATTGTGTTGTACCATCAATGATGGCGCGAAATCGCCAGTAACGCGGATGCCCTTGCGAACAGGTGATGGGTTGCAAAGCCTGGTGTCCAAGCCATTTCCAGTCCGCAAAGTTGAAGCCTGGCCCACTGGCCGAGGCACAAAATGATACCCATATCCGATGCGCTTTACTATCCTTGGTAATAGGGGCGTGATTCAGGACGGTCATTGACGTGCTCTTTGGCTAAGGGGAGTCGGTCATGCTTGCACTAGTGCCATAAGCGCACATCCCCGCAGCTTGCCTTTGGCTATTGCATGCTTCAAGTAGTTCATGACCCTGATCTGAATCTCTTGGTTTAATTTGACTATATCCAAATAAGACTATAAAAAATCGACCTAAAACGGCCTGAATTCAATTAAAGCACCATTCAAAATAGACTTGATAAAAGAGACCAGTTATAATAGACCGTTTTATTTCCATAGGAATCCAATCATGTTTGTTCGCGCCTATCTCAGAGCATCGACCACCGAGCAAGACGCCAACCGCGCAAAAGCCAGTATCACCGACTTTGCCAATGAACACGGATTGAAGGTCGCCAAGTTCTACATGGAAAATGAAAGTGGTGCCTCCTTGAAACGGCCAGCCTTGTTTGAACTGATTGCCGATGCATCGGATGGTGACATGATCCTGATCGAGCAGGTAGACAGGCTTTCGCGTTTGAATGAAGCGGACTGGCATAGCCTCAAACAGTCGCTGTCCACCAAACACATCAAAGTGGTGGCACTGGATTTGCCCACGTCCTGGATCATGACAAAGCAGACCGATGAATTTACCAGCCGCATGTTTGAAGCCATTAATGGCATGATGCTGGATATGTTGGCGGCCATCAGTCGCAAGGACTACCTTACCCGGCGCGAGCGTTGTCAGCAAGGTATTGCCAAAGCCAAGACGCAAGGCAAGTACCAAGGCAGGCCGGAAGATACCGCACGAAATGAACTGATTCAAAAGCACTTGAAGGCCGGGCAATCAAGCTGGAGCGAGATTCAAACCTTGATCGGTTGCAGTCGTGGCACTATCGCCAAGCAAGCTGCGCTTATAAAACGCAATTGCACCGTTGAATAATTTTGCGTCGTGAATCCCGCACTGGTTGATAGTAGTTGATCGGTTTCGGCTTCTCCCTTCCAACGTCACTTTTGGCAGCACCTTACACACGGCAAGAACTGGAAGAAACTGTTAGCGCGAGTTCGGTTTGCTGCATTTGGATTGGCGGCGCTTGGGGCGCTTTTTGGAGGGACGATGCGGCACAGTAGCATCCTGGTGCAATTGAATTGGGTATTGAAGCGAATTCTTCCGGTCTTATGGCCCACAATGGTTCCTTATTTCTGTTTCTTGCATCTGGTTTGCTTGCGGCTTTTGCTTGGTTTTGTGCTGGCTTGGTCTACAGTCGAACAGTGCAGGTTCCGGCAGCAAGCAGGCCGGAGGCGTGACCATCACCTGAAAATCACTCACTTCGACTTGCAAGGCGCTCACCTCTTGGCGCAAGTGGCTGGCGAACGTTTTATGGATCAAGCTGAACATTCCAGCCCGCACCGCTTGTGCATCGCGGCCATACAGCACGAGCACTGCCGCTTGCATGCTGGCCTTGACGGCATCCAGATCATGCACGGTCGCCACCTGGGCATAGGGGTAATCGATGCCATTTACGGATACTGCCAAGCCGCTGATGGCGTTTTCCGGGTCACTGGGTGGCGTAATCTGGATGGCGTAAAACGGTTGTGAAGCGTTGACCACTTGCACCATGTCGCGTTTGACCATTTGACGGGCGCTCAGGCTGCCACTGGCACCGGCTGCCAGATTCAAGGCTGATTCGGTCAAGTAGACTTTGCCGGAAGGGTCGAGTAAGCGCCGTCCGGCCGCAAGATTGACGACG
>JBDLSU010000776.1:0-4825 GCA_039799405.1 Pseudomonadota bacterium
AGTCGTGCTGCCATCTTTGGCAAACTCAATTCCCTTTGTTACCGTTCGATTGAAAGCAGCACGGTTTTTTGCAAACTGCGCGGTAACCCTTATGTCGAACTGATCCATTGGTTTGCGCAAATCCTGCAATTGCAGGATTCCGATTTAAGCCGCATCATCAAGCACTATGCGCTCGATCCGGCCGGCCTGGCGCGTGACATGCAAGCCGCACTCGACCGGTTGCCGCGTGGCTCCACCGCCCAGGTTGATTTGTCCGACAACCTGGTCAGCGCCGCCAAAGAAGCCTGGGTCATTTCTACCCTGATGTTTGGTGAAACCCAGGTGCGCTCCGGCCATGTAATCCTGGCCTTGCTGCGCTCGGATAGCTCGCGCCACGGCTTGTTGGCGATTTCCAAGCAATTTGAAAAAATCAAGGCTGACGATCTGGCCGACCAATTTGCCAAGCTGCTGGGCGATTCGCCCGAAGCACTGATGCACGCCACCGACGGCTTCCAGGGCAGTGGTGCCGGTAGCCCGGGCGAAGCCAGCGGTGCGATTGCACCCGCTGCCATGGGCAAGCAAGAAGCCCTGAAAAAATTTACCGTCGATCTGACCGAACAAGCACGCAGCGGCAAAATGGACCCGATCGTCGGGCGCGATGACGAAATCCGTCAGGTGGTGGATATCCTGATGCGGCGTCGTCAAAACAACCCGATTCTGGTCGGTGAAGCGGGTGTCGGTAAAACTGCGGTGGTGGAAGGTTTCGCCCAGCGTATCGCGCGCGGTGACGTGCCACCGAGCCTGAAAGACGTGGAACTGCGCACCCTGGACGTGGGCTTGCTGCAAGCCGGTGCCAGCATGAAAGGCGAATTTGAACAACGCCTGCGCTCGGTGATCGATGAAGTACAAGCCGCCACCAAGCCAATTATTTTGTTCATCGATGAAACCCATACCCTGGTTGGTGCTGGTGGTGCCGCTGGCACCGGTGACGCCGCCAATCTGTTGAAACCAGCGCTGGCGCGCGGCACCTTGCGCACCATTGGTGCCACCACCTTTGCTGAATACAAAAAGCATATCGAAAAAGACCCGGCCTTAACCCGCCGCTTCCAGACCGTTACCGTGGATGAGCCAAGCGAAGAGCGCGCGATTTTGATGATGCGCGGCGTGGCATCGACCATGGAAAAACATCACAAAGTGCAGATTCTGGACGAAGCGCTGGAAGCCGCCGTCAAGCTGTCGCACCGTTATATTCCGGCGCGTCAGTTGCCGGATAAATCGGTCAGCCTGATCGACACCGCCTGCGCCCGCGTCGCCGTCAGCCTGCACGCCACCCCGGCTGAAGTGGATGACAGCCGCAAACGCATCGAAGCGCTGGAAACCGAACTGAGCATTATCGGGCGCGAACATGCCATCGGTATCGACATCGGCAAGCGTGAAACGGACGCCGCTGCCTTGCTGGCTGACGAACGTAGCCGTCTGGCAGAACTGGAAACCCGCTGGAACGCCGAGCGCGTGCTGGTCGATCAATTGCTGGATTTGCGCGCCAAACTGCGCGCTGGCATCAACCCGGTGGAAGGCACTGGCAGCAAACTCGAAGCCGCCGCGCAAGACGCCGCCAAGGACGTAGTGAAAGATCCGGTGGCCCCGCCGATGAGCGATGAAGAACGCCTTGACTTGAAAACCAAACTGGCCGCCGTGCAAGCCGAACTGGTAGCACTGCAAGGCGAAACCCCCTTGATTTTGCCAACGGTAGATTATCAGGCCGTCGCCAGCGTGGTGGGCGACTGGACCGGTATTCCGGTTGGTCGCATGGCCAAAAACGAGATGGAAACCATCCTCAAGGTGGCTGACTTGCTGGCGCAACGCGTGATCGGTCAGGACCACGCCATGGAAATGATCGCCA
Organism: Pseudomonadota bacterium; assembly: GCA_039799405.1. Taxonomy (GTDB): domain Bacteria; phylum Pseudomonadota; class Gammaproteobacteria; order Burkholderiales; family Burkholderiaceae_D; genus CAMBDR01. The sequence continues at coordinate 1,883 of JBDLSU010000776.1, forward strand.
AGCGCATCCAGACATCCCGCGCCGGGCTGGATAACCCCAACAAGCCAATCGGCGTATTCATGCTGGCCGGTACTTCCGGCGTCGGTAAAACCGAAACCGCGCTGGCCTTGGCTGAAGCACTGTATGGCGGCGAGCAAAACCTGATCACCATCAATATGAGTGAATATCAGGAAGCGCATTCGGTGTCCTCGCTCAAGGGCGCGCCGCCGGGCTACGTCGGCTATGGCGAAGGCGGTGTCTTGACCGAAGCGGTGCGGCGCAAACCGTATTCCGTGGTGCTGCTGGATGAAGTGGAAAAAGCCCATCCCGACGTGCATGAAATCTTCTTCCAGGTGTTTGACAAAGGCGCAATGGAAGATGGCGAAGGCCGCTTCATCGACTTCAAAAATACCTTGATCATCCTGACCACCAATGCCGGCACCGATCTCATCGCCGGTCTGTGCAAAGACCCGGAACTGATGCCCGACCCCGAAGGCATGGCCAAGGCGCTGCGCGAACCACTGCTCAAAGTGTTCCCGCCTGCGCTGCTGGGTCGTCTGGTCACGATTCCCTACTATCCGCTGTCCGACGAAATGCTGGGCAAAATCGTCAAGCTGCAACTCAACCGCATCAAAAAACGGGTCGAAGCGCGCTATAAGATTCCATTCGTCTACAGCGACGAGGTGGTCAAACTGGTGGTCTCGCGCTGCACCGAAAGCGAATCCGGTGGCCGCATGATCGACGCGATTCTGACCAACACCATGCTGCCGGATGTGTCGCGCGAGTTCTTGCAACGCATGATGGAAGGCAAGGAAATCAAGCGGGTGGAAGTGGGTGTGAATGAGGGGGAATTTAGTTACGCGTTTGAGTAAAAGCTGTGGCTGCAAATAAAATGCGGGTGATTACCCGTTATTTTGAAGGTGCCGACCTGACACCGGCGCAATTGCTCGAAATGAGCAATTTGCGCCGTTCGGTGATGGGCATGAAGCCTGAAACCGATCTGGCGCAGGACTTTGCCGGGTTTTGTGAGTTTTGCCAGTCTTGCTTCCTGATTGCGCTGTTTTGTGATCCGGACGGCAAGGTGGTGGGCACCACTTGCTATGCGGCGCAGCGAGGCACCACCCCGGCTGGTCAGCGTTATCTGTTGATTGTTCCGGATTATAGTTTCATGCTGCCCGAATATCGGGGCCATCCTGCCTATGTCCACGCTATCTTGCGTATGGGCTTGCGATTATTGCGCTTGTGGCGTGGCGAGCAGATCTGGTTTGGCAGTGTCGCCTATCCATCGGCCATGCTGTTATATGAAGAAATGTTTGCCCAGGTCTATCTGTGTGGCGACCCGGACTTGCCGCCAGTCGCGCACCTGATGCTCGACTGGATGCTGCAAAATGTGGCGGGTTCGCGCTGGGACGCGCAAGCCGGGTGCATTAATATGCCAACCATTCCACCAGTGATGTCGGATAAATGGCTGGCCAATGCCGAATTGCGCCCCATGTATCAGCGCTATATCGTGAAATGTCCGGACTGGCGCAATGGCTACGCACTGGCGGGCGTGGCGCGCATGAATCTGCTTGGCATGTTCTTGGCCGGATTGCGCAAGTTGCAGCGGCGCTCCGGACGCCGTGCCTGATCATAAGCTGCTGCGTGCATGGACCAGCGCTCAGCGCATTACCATGACCCAGTTTTTGTAGGCCACGCCATCCAGCACAAAATCGGTTTCCCCTTCAATCACAAAGCCTTGCGCCTGGTAAAACGCTTGTGCTGCCAGGTTTTGCGCATTCACTTTCAGCCATACTGCCGGGCTTTCACCTGCTTGCAGTAGTTGCTCACGCGCCTGAGCCAGCAGGCGTTGCCCCAGGCCTTGGCGCAGGAAGGGCGCTTGCACATACAAGGTTTCGATTTCGTTGCGAACATTGGCAAAAACGTCGGCAAAATCGTCGGCAAAAACCTGGCCATGGTGCAGGGTAAGGTAGGCGATCAAATTATCGCCTTGTTCCAGCACCAGAATCGAGCGGCTGGGATCGGCTATCAGCGTGGTAAATTTGGCTGCGGTGAATTCGTTCAGCACGTAATGCGCAATCGCATGATTAATGCCCTGGGTGCAGTAGGTATGCAGCCAGACTTGCATGCCCAGCGTGGCCAGACGGGGCGCATCGCTGATGGTGGCAGCGCGTAATAGCGGAGTGGGGTGGGACATGGGATTTGGCTTTGTGATTTGAGGCGATATTGTAATGGTTTTTGCCGCATCAGCGTTTTTGGCGCTACCATGGAGCGCATCGAACAATTACACTTTGCCACCATGACGACAGATTTCCCCAACTTTCGTAGCCGCCGCATGCTGATGCAGCACATCGAACACACCATGGCGTTTTACTTTCCGCGTGCCATCGACCCCAGCGGGGGCTTTTACCATTTTTTTATGGATGATGGCAGCGTCTACGATGCCCATACCCGCCATCTGGTCAGCAGCACCCGTTTCATATTTACCTTGGCCCAGGCTTACCGTCATTTCGGGCAAGCTGTGTATCTGGATCAGGTGCGGCATGGCTTGCAGTTTTTGCGCGAAGTACATCGCAATCCGGAAACCGGCGGCTATGCCTGGTTGTTGCACTGGCCGGGTGAATCGGGTGAATCGGGTGAGCCAGCGCGGGTGCTGGATGGTGACAACCACTGCTACGGCCTGGCCTTCGTGCTGCTGGCGTATGCACACGCCTTGCGCGCCGGGGTAGCGGAAGCGCGGGAATGGCTGGAAGAAACTTATGACTTGATGGAAGCGCGCTTCTGGCAAGCGGAATATGGCTTGTATGCCGATCAGGCCAGCAGCGACTGGCAGGTAGTGCAACCGTATCGCGGCCAAAACGCCAATATGCATGCCTGCGAAGCCATGCTGGCCGCTTATGCCGCCACCGACGATCTGAAGTTTTTACACCGCGCTGAAACCCTGGCGCGCCACATTGCGCTGCG
>JBDLSU010000777.1:0-5376 GCA_039799405.1 Pseudomonadota bacterium
CAATTGTATTCCCCGTTGATCGCATCGATCGAAGTCAAGCGCCGTGGTGATGTACGTCGTGCCAAGTTGTACTATCTGCGTGAGCGTTCCGGTAAATCGGCACGTATCAAAGAAAAACTGCCTAGCCGTCGCAATGCTGCTAAAGCGGCTGCACCTGCTGCAGAATAATTTGAAACATGTCGTAGCGGCTTTCTCGAAATCTTACTGTAAGCGTCAAGCCACGGTGTAAAATTGAGACTGCCATAAAAAGGGGTGCCTGATGGTGCCCCTTTTTTGTTGGCGTAAGATTAATCCGCAGGGAGAAACGTAAATGGCGCAGCCTTTGTTTGATGCCAAGGCGCTGGCGGTGGAAAGTGTTGCAGGTGAGGGCGCACTCGCGCCGGAGCGCTTGCAGCCTGGCTGGTTGCGCCAGCGCTTTGCCGCGCCGCCGCCATGGAACCCGGAGATCAACCCGGAACCACGTTTTAACCAGCGCGATGTGACTGCGGCAGCGGTACTGGTGCCCATTGTATTGCATGCCGCAGGGCCGCAAATACTGTTGACCCAGCGCACCGCCCATTTGAGTGACCATGCCGGGCAAGTCAGTTTTCCTGGCGGACGCAGTGAACCGGAAGACGGTTCTGCAATCGAAACCGCGCTGCGCGAAGCGTATGAAGAAGTGGGCTTGCATCGGCGTCATGTGGATGTGATGGGTACCTTGCCGGATTACCTGACCGGTACTGGTTATCTGGTGACCCCGGTCGTGGCGCTGGTGCATGCGCCGTTTGAATTACAGGCCGATCCGCATGAAGTGGCCGAGATTTTTCAGGTACCGCTGGCGTTTTTGATGGATGGCAATAACCATCAGCGCCGCCGGTTTACCATGCCAGGTGAAGGCCACCAGCGCATGTTTTATACCATGCCTTATCAGGATTATTTTATTTGGGGTGCAACAGCGGCCATGTTGCGCAATTTGTTTCACTTTTTGAGAGCTTGAGCAAAACTGTTCGCCAGCCTTCACAGGATGAATTAATGACATTTCTCTCGATACTTTTTGCCTTATTGATTGAGCAGTTAAAGCCCTTGCGTGCTGATAACCCGATCTACGCCGTAATCAAGGATTTTGCCGCACGAATCGAAGGCTGGTTCAATGCCGGGCATGCGCGCCATGGCCGACTCGGCTGGTTTTTGATAATTGGTTCGCTGATGTTGCCCACCGCCCTGATCTATTGGGGCTTGCGCTATTGGCATCCGCTGGCAGCATTTGTCTGGAATGTGATAATTGTTTATCTGACACTGGGCTTTCGGCGCTACAGTCATTACTTCAATGCAATCCAGCTTGCGCTCTCGGCTGGTGACGATGCCGAAGCCCGGCGTTTGCTGGCCGAATGGCTGAAAATCGATACCGTCGGCATGGAAGCGAGCGAAATGACGCGCCTGGCGGTGGAAAAATCGCTGGTGGTCACGCATCGCAATGTGTTCGGCGTATTTTTCTGGTTCCTGATGCCGCTTGGCCCTGCCTGCGCCGTCATGTATCGACTGGCCGAACATCTCACTCATGCCTGGAATGATCCCGAACACATGAAAGACGAAGCCTTTGGCGAATTTGCCAAACGCGCTTTTTACTGGATCGACTGGATTCCAGTACGGCTGACCGCAGTGGCTTTTGCGGTAGTCGGCAATTTTGAAGATGCGATTTACGCATGGCGCAATTTTGCCAGCCGCTGGAGCGATGAAGCGGTTGGCATTATTCTTTCTGCGGGTGGTGGTGCCATGGGGGTGCGCCTGGGCACACCGCAGGAAAACGCCAGCAATATCTTGCCAACCGATGCGGCAACCATTGATTCTTCCGGTCTGGAAGCCGAAAGCCTGCCCGGTGAAGAGCCGACCCCGCGCGCCCTGCAAAGTACCGTTGGCCTGGTCTGGCGTGCGCTGTTGCTGTGGATGATGTTGTTATTGCTGCTCTCCGGTGCAGTCTGGTTGGGATAAATCTGATGAACAAACAAGCCGTCTCCCGCGAGTTTTTCATCCTTGGCCTGACCAATGCTGGCAAGCCATTTCGCCCCAGTGACTGGGCCGAACGCCTGTGTGGCGTCATGTCTTGCTTTCGGCCCGAAGGCAGCGGCGGGCCGCATGCGCATTTGCAGTATTCCCCATATGTACGGCCAACCGTGTTGAATAATGTCAAAGCGGTGGTGGTCAACGCCGATTTGCGCGCCTTTGAACCGCTGGCCTACCATTTTGTGGTCGATTTTGCCAAGGACAATGATTTGCAAGTGGTGGATGCCTGCTTGTTGCCTGACCCGGTTGCCGGATCAGAAAGCAACTGATGCGCATCAAGGGCTGGTTGGCAGGCAAGGTAATGAGTCGCATGGCCGATCTGGAGCGCCAGCGCCAGCGCGAATTAAAAATCGAACAACAACGCCAACCCTGTCTGCATTATTTCCATCAGGTCAATGACCCCTATAGCCATTTGATGGCGCAATTGATACCCCGGCTGTTGCAACAATTTTCCTTGCCCTGCGTATTTCATCTGGTTCCGGCTGGCGCTGATGATGTCGTTCCCGAACGCGCCATGCTGGAGCGGCTGGCGCGGCGTGACGCGGCCGCGCTGGCACCCTGGTATGGTTTGATTTTTGTCGATCCGGGTCATGCGCCGCGTCCCGATCTGGTGACGATAGCCGAATGCATATTAAGTGCGCAAAAAAATCCCGATCCCGATTTGCCGCGTCAGGTTGGCCTGGCGCTCTGGGAGTCGGATGCCATCGGTTTGCAAGCACTGGCGGCGCGCCATGGCTTTGTCGATGGCGATGCCCGATTACGCAAATTGGCCCAGGGCGATCAGGAGCGCAGCAAGCTCGGCTATTTCGGCAGCGCCGCATTGTATTTTGAAGGATGCTGGTATGTCGGGATCGACCGCCTGCATTATTTGCAGCGGCGTTTGCTCAGTCGTGGTTTTGGCAAGCCGGATGAAGCGCGTCCGACCCTGCCCAACCGCCAGAGCAGCAACGCCCCTTGCAATGCGCAAAACCTGGTGCTGGAAGTATTTGCTTCCTTGCGCAGCCCTTACAGTTACCTGGCCATGCAGCGGGTAGAAGACATGGTCAGGCGCCATGGCGTGCAAGTGGTGCTGCGCCCGGTATTGCCGATGGTGATGCGTGGCTTGCCTGTGCCCAAACGCAAGGGCACTTACCTGATGCTGGACGCGGCGCGCGAAGCGCAACTGTTGGGGCTGCCTTTTGGCAAGGTATTCGATCCGCTCGGTTTGCCAGTCATACGTGCTTTATCGCTGTTTGACTGGGTACGCAGCCGTGGCCAGGAACTGCCGTATTACCACGCCCTGTTGCGCGCGGCTTTTGCCGAAGGGCGCGATATCTATCAAACCGGGGTACTCAAATCGATCATCGAAGCACTTGGTTTGAACTGGCAGGAAGCGCAAGAAAGGCTCGATAGCCATGACTGGGAAGCCGAAGTCGAACATAACCGGATCGAACTGGCCCGCCATGACTGTTGGGGCGTACCCGGCTTTTTGCTGCGCCGGGTCGGGCAAACCAAACCGCTGTGCGTGGTGTGGGGCCAGGATCGGCTATGGCTGATTGAAGAAGCCTTGCAACAATATGCCCAGCACGCAGACTGATGCCGTATTGACGTTTCATCCATTACACAGCGGTAGTGATAGCGCCTGCAATACTTCGCCCTTGTCATTTTGCACAAACGCAGCAATCCCCATATTTTTACTATTGGCACCCGCAGGCAAGCTGATCGCGCGTGTCAGCGCAGCACGGGTTTGACTGGCATCACCACTCAAACTGACCGGGGCCAGCCATTCGCGTACCACATAATCATGCTTTAACACCGCTCCCGAATTTTCGCCCGACTTCACCTCGCTCACCAGGCCGCTTTCCACCAGCGCCACGAATAATTTGCCATTTTGTTTGGCTTTGACATTCACTTCCAGCGGCAAACTATTGCCATTCAATTTGCCCAGTGCAATGTGAATATCGGCCTGGGCCGGACGGCTGTTGATGCGTTTTACCGCTTCGGGCACCGCATTACGCCAGCCATCGACGCCGCCGCGCAGTTCCTGTCCGCCCATAAACACTTCCGGCGTGTAGATGGTACGGGAACCGGCCAGCGCCGAAAGCCAGCGCTGGCGCTCGGTAAGCACGCGCTTGGAATACACATCTTTCCAGCCGATATCATTCCAGTAGTCCACATGCATCGATAGCAGCACCGCCTGCTCCGGGGCAAAATGCTTGCTGCGTAATTCCGACAGATATTTGTCGGCCGGTGGGCAACTGCTGCACCCTTCCGAGGTGTACAGTTCAAACAGCGCCACGCTATAGCCGGGGCTTTGTTTGCTGCATGCTTGCGCTTGCGCGCAGGATGCGAACAGGCTTAGCGCGGTCAGCGTAACCGCAGCAACGGCCGTAACAGCAGGGCGCAGCGAGGACGTTTTCATGGAAGGGCTCCTGGAGGATGTTGGGGGAAATCGCACGGTGGTAAGGCGAATGTCGTGTAGTCGCTTTTGAACCCGCCTGGCTTACAGTTTTCGCCAGCTAATTTTTGCGCAGACGGTATCCTTTGCACCCCGGCACCCGCTGTTTCCTGTAGGATAGCCACTGAAGATGTGATCTGCACGGCGGGACAACCATGATTCAGATTTTTGCCCATCATGACGAAGTAACACGGCTTGAAGCCATGCTGCCTCAGCAAAGCGGGGCTGATTATTGTCGTACTTTTCTTGCGCTGGCATGGTATATCCGCCAGCAGGACGCCGTGCGACTTGAGCAGATGTTGCCGCAACTGGAAAACCTGGCAAGCAGCCAACTGGCCATGGCCGAGCAAGAACCGGCCTTGTTGCGCATCGCCCTGATGCGTGCCGAACTGCAGTGTTTTCTGGGCCAGGTGCAATCGGCCTATCAGGCGCTGGAAACCATCTTGCAACGCACCAGCGCGCTCGATGATGCGCTGCTGGGGGCCGATGCCCACTGGATCGCCGGCTTTATTGCTGCCGAATTGGGCGATGAAACCCTGCGTAGCCAGCATCGCCAGCAAGGCATGGCATTGGCCCGGCGCGCCTGCGATCCGGTGCGTTTGCAGATTGCCGAATTATCCATTGCCTATTTTGATGTGGTGGCCGACCCACAATGCCATCGCTGGGACTTCTGGAAAAATGTCGATGTGCGCAATCTGCATCCGGCCAGTCAGGTCTGGCTGAATAATTTGCTGGGCTTGCTGGCGGCGCAACGTGGCGAGTCGATCAGCAACTGGATCCGCAGTTTTGATCTGGCGATGCAAACCGGGCAATTGCGGCTGGCGATTCTGGTCGCCACCAATATTGGCGATGTGCTCAACGAATTAAATGACTACGAGAGCGCGCTGGAATGGAATATG
>JBDLSU010000778.1:0-2529 GCA_039799405.1 Pseudomonadota bacterium
CCTGAAAGAAAAAGCACCGGGCTTATTGGGCAGCAAAGCCATCAAATGGAATTTCACCAAGTTTCTGGTAAAAAAAGACGGCTCGGTCTTGGGTCGCTATGCGCCCACTACCAAGCCGGAAGAAATGCTGGATGACATCAAGAAATTGCTGGCTGAGTAAGCAGGGATGCCAGGGATTGGCACTTTGGCAGAGAGCGCAAAGTGCCATTCAATACAGCCATTCAATACAATTAATACAGCCGTTGCTTATTCAAGCACTTTTTCACATTCGCCCCTTGTTTCCTGCGGGCGGCTAGTTATCTTTATCCAGATCAACCGAACCAGGCGCGGAGAAATCCCGCAGCTTGCCTTCGGCGATATCGGCCTCATGTTTGTCGCGCACGGTTTTGGTCAGGGTGAAGGTGCTGGAGAGCAGGAACAAGCCGCTGGCGATCATGTAGTTGCGATCTGGTATGGTCAAATCAATCTTGTTCAAGCCCCAGCCCGCCAAAATGAAGGCGATGCCGAACGCGGACCAGACCTGAATCCGCCACATCACGGTATCAACTTGCTGGTATTGGTTGTCGCGTATGCACTTGGCCAACACAAAGGAGGATGAAAGGCAAAAGAAGAAGCTGGTGGCCAAAAATACCCGGTAAATCACTTCTTTTTGCATACTGAAGATACCGTAGGCACACAGGCCGAAGGCGATGAGAAACGATAACCAAACCTGAAAAATCCATGCGGCGGTATCACGCTTGACGAGCGGCGGCTGGTTCATACTGGCACCTTCTTGTTGTTAGGGTGTGTCAAGGCTACCACACTTCATTACAGGCATCAATTTGCCTGATGGGTCGTGAAAAAAGGCCGGGAAAGTATCAGTTTCCAGGCCTTTTTCAATTAACACTTATTTACCACTTGGTTACCACTTATCTTTACAACAGCATTTCCCTTTTATTTTGCACGGCTACGATATTCACCAGTGCGGGTATCGATTTCAATCTTGTCGCCTTGTTCCACAAACAGTGGCACTGGCACGTCGAAACCGGTTGCAATTTTGGCGGGTTTCAGGACTTTGCCTGAGGTATCGCCCTTGACTGCAGGTTCGGTATAGGTGACTTCGCGCACTACGGTGGTAGGCAATTCAACCGAAATGGCTTTGCCTTCGTAGAAAACGGCTTCGCATGCCATGCCGTCTTCCAGGAAATTGAGCGCATCGCCCATGTTTTCTGCTTCAACGTCGTATTGGTTGTAGTCAGCATCCATGAACACATACAAGGGCTCAGCAAAATAGGAGTAGGTTACGTCTTTTTTGTCCAGAACCACCACGTCGATTTTGTCATCGGCCTTGTAGATTGGCTCGGAACGGCCATCGCCCAACAGGCTTTTCAATTTCATTTTGCAGACCGACGAGTTACGGCCAGACTTGGTGTATTCGGTCTTGAGAACGACCATTGGTGCACCATTAACCATAATGACATTACCAATGCGGATTTCTTGTGCTGTTTTCATAGCGTATTTGCGTAAAATTGAGGAATCGGGAGCGCCAAGCCATGCGTAACGGTATGCCACACTGATGTTCGGGCGCTGGTTTGAACCGGGTTTGGCGCAACTGGCCGGGCATCTAGTGCCCACGAATCGCCATGGTAGCGCCAAAAATCAAGCTCACCATTTTAATCGATTTTTGCGATAAATTGAAGCAGATTATCGGCCAAATCACCATTTTCAGCCAGAAAGCCAGCCCATGCGCTGGCATGCGTGCGCCATTGTGGCAATTGCAGAACAATTTGCGGCCACAACGCCGCCAGTTGCGCACCCTCGCCACGGTTCCAGGCCAGGGAAAATTGATCGATAAGTGTCGCTACGGGCATAGCCAAATTGGCCTGATAACGCTGTAAAAAGGCTTGCAGTTTTTCCAGATGAATATCCTCGGCTTGCGGATAAATATGCCAGACAAACGGCCGCGCCGCCCACTGTGCGCGCACGAAGGAATCTTCACCGCGCACAAAATTGAGATCACAAGCCCAGAGCAATCGGTCGTACCCGGTTTGATCGGTGAATGGGATGATTTGCAAAGTCAGCTTACCGCTGGTATAGCGCTCGCCAGTGCGCAAGCGTGACTGGCAATACTGTGTCAGCGCGTCACTGACAATCCCTTCAGGAATCAGGCAAAGCACGCTTTGCTCGCCCTGCTTCCAGGCATCAAACAAATCTGCAACTGCGGCATGCGGGTAGCAAAACAGCGATACCAGCAACTGCTGCGGTGGCCTGCACGGCCAGCCCAAGCTTTGCCACCAGGCGGCCTGATCTTGCAAAAAAACGGCGCGCTGGCTGGATAAAGCACGCTCACACAGCAAGCCACCGGTTTTTTGGCTAAAGCCGGGGAAGAAAAAATATTTGCTCAAGCCCGAGCTTTGCGGCGATGGCGCACCGTGGCAAGTTTCCACCCAACTTTCGGCGCTCAGGTATTCGAGATTAATCCACTTCGGGCGCGTTACCAGCATGGCGGATTCGATTTGCGGCGGCAAATGACAGGCGAATGCTTCAATC
>JBDLSU010000779.1:0-5959 GCA_039799405.1 Pseudomonadota bacterium
CGGCTCGAACAAGTCATAACCCAAAGCCATTTGCGCCAGAGCCTGCCCACAACCGTGCGCCAAGTGTGGGCGCTGGACGATGCCGCCATGCAAAGCGATCTGGCGCAGCAGCCCACAAGCAACCCCGACCCGGCCAAGCTGGGTCTGGATGCACGCCATCTGGCGTATGTAATCTATACCTCGGGTTCCAGCGGCCAACCGAAAGGGGTGATGATCGAACACCGCTCGCTGCGCAATCTGGTCCGCTTTGACCAGCAATTATTTGGCCTTGGCCCGGATAGCCGCCTGCTCAATCCCCTGTCACCCGGTTTTGATGCGGGCAATGGCTATTTGTGGGACGCGCTATGCAGCGGCGCGCAGTTGCTGTTGCACGAGCCCGATCAAACTTTGTTTGATGTGATCGAAGCGGAGCAGATTACCCACGCGGTACTGCCCGCAGCGCTGCTACAGGTACAAACCATTCGCCCCTGTGCCGGGTTGGAGGTGCTGATTTCCGGCGGCGACGTGTGCAACAGCCGGATTTTATCGCAACTGCATGCGCGCACCCGGTTTTATAACGTGTACGGCCCAACTGAAAATACCGTCACCAGCACGGTGCAGCAAATCCAGCAGGGCGAAACGCCCGGCATCGGGCGCGCGCTCGCGAATATGCAAGCGTATGTGCTCTCGCCCGCGCTGGCCCCGGTGCCGCCCGGATGCGAAGGTGAACTACATCTGGGCGGGGTCGGTCTGGCGCGCGGCTACTGGCAACGGCCCGAGCTGACAGCGGAAAAATTCATCGCCAATCCGTTTCACGATCCAGCCAATCCAGCCAGCAGCGCGCGGCTGTATAAAACCGGCGACCGGGTGCGTTACAACCGGGATGGCAATCTGGAATTTCTCGGCCGGATCGACCAGCAACTTAAAATTCGCGGCTTTCGCATCGAACCCGGGGAAATTGAAGCCGTCTTGTGCCGCCACCCGCTGGTGCGCGAAGCCCTGGTGCTGGCGCAGCCGGGCAGCGGGCTGGTTGGAGCGCAGACGCAGTTGGTCGGCTATGCGTTGCTGAAAGACGCCGCCTTGTCGTGCTACGACCTTAACGATGCGGCCGATACTGCGGCACTGCATGACGAATTGTGCGCGCCTATCCGGCATAGCCTGCCCGATTATATGGTGCCCAATGCGATAGTGACCTTGACCCAATGGCCCTTGAACACCAACGGCAAAGTAGACCGCCGTGCCCTGCCGCCACCGCAAGCTGCCCCCGGCGCGCACCATTACGAACCACCCGGCAACGCGCTGGAGCAATTGTTATGCGAAATCTGGCAAACCGTATTGCAACGCGAGCGGGTCGGTGCGAACGATCATTTCTTCCAGCTTGGCGGTCATTCGCTGCTATTGATGCAAGTGATTGCGCAATTGCAGGCCCAAGGCTGGACCATGAGCGCGCGCCAAATGTTCACCACCCCGGTTTTGCGCGATCTGGCGGCGGCGCTGGCGCAAGCCCCCACGCCTGCGCAACCCGCGCGCAAAGCAGCGCCCTGCGGCATACCCGAGGCTTGCCAACACATAGCCAAGGCGATGCTGCCGATGCGCAATTTGCCCCAAAATGAGATTGACAACATCGTGGCGCAGGTGGCCGGTGGCGCGGCGACTATTCAGGATATTTATCCGCTCTCGCCCTTGCAGCAAGGGATTTTGTTTCACCACATGGGCAGCAGCGAGAGTGACCCGTACTTGATGCCGGTCTTGTTCCGCATCGCAGATCAAGCGCAGTTGACGCGTTTTCTCGATGCCATGCGCTTTGTCATCGCCCGTCACGATGTATTGCGCAGCATGATCTGCTGGCAAGATTTGGCAACGCCAGTCCAGGTGGTATGCCGCCAGGTCGAGCTGCCGCTGAACTGGCTGGCATTGCCCGCCACCCAGGACGTGCAAGCCCATATGCAAGCACTGGTTGCCTCGCCCAGGCAATGGATCAGCCTGAACCACGCGCCCCTGCTGCGCCTGCAGGCGGCACCAGATGTGGCCTCGGGCCAGTATTTTGTGCTGCTGCAAATTCACCATATGGTGGCCGACCATGTCGGGCTGGAGATTATTCAAAAAGAGATGATGGCGTTTCAAAATGGTCACGCCGACAGCTTGCCCGTGCCACTGCAATATCGCGAATTTGTCGCCCATGCCGCACGGCAGGCCGATCAGGATCAGGCCGAAGCCTTCTTCCGCGCCAATTTGGCCGATGTGGAAGAACCGACCCTGCCATTCAACCTGGCCGATGTGCAAGGCGACGGCAGCCGCACGCTGCAAGCGCATGCGCGCCTGGCGACAGCACAGACCCAGCAGATTCGCCGCCTGGCGCGCCACAGCAACATCAGCGCGGCCGCCTTGTTTCATGCCGCCTGGGCGCTGGTGGTAGCGCGCTGTAGCGGCCGTGATGATGTGGTATTTGGCACCGTGCTGTCCGGCCGCTTGCAAGGCCTGGCGGGCGCAGACAATATGCTGGGCGTATTCATCAATACCCTGCCGTTGCGGGTGCGGCAAACTTCCATGCCGGTAGATGCCTTGTTACGCCAGGTGCAGCACAGCCTGCAGGCATTACTGCCCTATGAACAAGCGCCGCTGGCCCTGGCGCAGCGCTGCAGCGCCCTGCCCGGCGCGGTGCCGCTGTTTAGCGCCTTGCTCAACTATCGCCATTCCGATCCGGCCAGCCAGCAGGCGCAAGCCGGTTCATTTGCGCTGAGCGGTGTGGAGCTGGTGAGCGCGATTGAACGCACCAATTACCCCTTCACCTTAATGGTGGATGACAGCGCTGATGGCTTTGCCCTGACCGCCCAGGTGGACAGCAGCCTGGACCCGCTGCGCCTGATCGAGCAGATGCAAGCGGCCATTGCTGGCTTGCTGCAAGCCCATGCAACCGCACCCCATCAGGCACCCGCCGCGCTGACGTTGATGCCCGCGTCCGAAATCAAGCAGATCCTGCATCAATGGAACGACACCGCCAGCGTGTTGCCTGAGCAGCGCAGCATTCATGCGCTGTTTGAAGCGCAAGTGGAAAAGCATCCGACAGCGATTGCGTTGCTGTTTGAAGACCAATGTTGGCGCTATGATGAATTGAACCGGCGCGCCAATCAATTGGCCCATTATTTGATCCAGCACCAACCCTTGCGGCCCGATACACTAATCGGCATTTGCCTGGAACGCTCGCCCGAAATGGTGATTGGCATGCTGGCGGTATTGAAGGCGGGCGCGGCCTATGTGCCACTCGACCCGGATTACCCGCAACAACGGCTGGCATATATGCTGGAGCACGCGCAATTACACACCGTGCTGACCCAGCGCCATCTGGCCGCGCGCACCCCGGTCAGCCCGGCGCAGGCGCTGTATCTGGACGACCCGCAGTTGCAGCAGCAACTGGCCAGCTATAGCGAACAGAATATTGCGCCAGATACCATGGGGCTGCAAGCGCAACACCTGGCCTATGTAATCTACACCTCCGGCTCCACCGGCCAGCCCAAGGGCGTGATGATTGAACACCGTAGCGTGCTCAATTTTCTGGTTTCGATGGCGCGCCAGCCCGGTATTGACGCGCAAGACTGTTTGCTGGCGCTCACCTCCACCTCCTTCGATATCCATGTGCTGGAACTGTTTTTGCCGCTGACGCACGGGGCCAGCCTGGTGCTGGTCAGCCGCGCCGCCAGCACCCAGCCTGATCAGTTGCTGGCCCTGTTGCAACGCCATCCGGTCACCATGCTGCAAGCCACCCCGGCCACCTGGAAAATGCTGGTGGATGCCAACTGGCAGCAAACCACGCCGTTAAAAGCGCTATGCGGCGGCGAGGCCCTGAGCCCGCAACTGGCGCAAGCGCTGCTGCAACAGCCGGGGCTGGCACTGTGGAATATGTACGGGCCAACCGAAACCACGGTATGGTCTTGCGTCAAACGCATTTTGCCAGGGCAGCCGGTGCTGATGGGCGGGCCGATTGGCAATACCCGGTTTTATGTGCTGGCAGCGAACGGCAGCCCGGCCCCGGTGGGGGTGGCGGGCGAACTGTTGATCGGCGGGGCCGGTCTGGCGCGCGGTTATTTGCATCGCCCGGATTTGAGCGCGGAAAGATTTATCGCCAATCCGTTTTATCAAGCCGGGAATCCGGCCAACAGCCTGCGGCTGTACCAGACCGGCGATTTGGTGCGCTGGCGCGCCGATGGCAGTATCGAGTTTTTGGGCCGCATCGATCATCAGGTAAAAATCCGGGGCTTTCGCATCGAACTGGGTGAAATCGAAAATGCCCTGTGCCGCCACGCCGAGGTGAAAGACGCGGTGGTGATGGCGCGCACCATGCCATCCGGCACGCAACAACTGGTGGCGTATATTGTGCTGGCGGCTGAAAGTGATGCCGCCGCAAATGAGTCGGCTGGCGCACCGGAAACGCCATCGCTGCCAAGCCGCTTGCGCCAGCATCTGGGCCAAACCCTGCCCGACTACATGCAGCCCGCTGCCTGGGTCTGCATGGATGCCTGGCCGCTTACCCCGAACGGTAAAATCGACCGCAAAGCCTTGCCTGCACCTGACAGCCAAAGCGCGCAGGATGCTTATCTGGCTCCGCGCAACCAGACCGAACAAACCCTGTGCAGCATCTGGCAGCAAGTGCTGGGAGTAAGGCGGGTTGGCATCAGCGACAATTTTTTTACGCTGGGTGGCGATTCCATTGTTGCGATCCGCATCATCAGCCAGACCCGGCAGGCGGGCTACCAAATCACGGCGGGCGAGCTGTTTGCCACGCAAACCATTCAAGCCTTGGCCCCGCATCTGCTTGCGCTGGGCGAACCCGGTACAAGTAACCAACACGGGCCGCAAAGTGCGCGCCTGAGCGTCAAGCCTGGCGCAAATAGTCTGGATAATGGTCTGGCCGATAATGGCCTGAGCAAACCGGACTGGCTGGCGCAAGCACATCGGCCTCCGGCCAACCTGGCGACGGGTGCTTTTCCGCTGGCGGCCACGGTACGCTTCCTGCATTTCAATCAGGGCTGGGGCCGTCAGTTTAACGCCTCACTGACCCTTTCGCTGGAACACTATGCGCTCAGGCTGGAATGGCTGGAGCGGGCCATTTATGGCTTGCTGCGCAAACATCCGGCCTTGCAATGCCAGTTCATTGCGCAAGCAGGACAACTGGAGATGGTGTGGGCACCGATAAGCCGCACCACCCCGCTATTACAGCTCGAAGACATGCGCCAGATCGCGCCGGATGCATTTGAGGCGCAGTTTCTGACGCGCTGGCGCAAGTGGCAAAATTCATTTTCATTTGATGCCAACAGCAATCTGTTTCGCTTCGTGTATTTTCAGTGCGGGCCAGATCGCCCGGATCGCTTGCTGCTGATTTTCCAGCATATGTTGATCGATGGCGAGTCGAGCAAAATCCTGCTGGATGATTTGCTGCAAAATTATCTGCGGATCGAACAAGGCCAAGACCTGGCCCAAGCACAAGCAGGCAATGGCCGCAACTATTGGGACTGGCTGGCATGCTATGACACCTTCATGTTACGCAGCAAACAAGCCGATCAGGCCTACTGGCGGCAACTGGACTGGCACAAGCTTGCCACGCTCAGTTTATCGGACCACCCGCTACCCGACGTGCAAAGTGCGCCCGAGCCGGTGGTGCTGGATGCAGCCATTACTGCGCAGCTTTTGTCATTGCGCATGGAAGATGCGGGCGAGCGCCACAATCTGTTTACGGATGCGATTTTCTACTTGCTGACCCAGGCGATAGCGCCGTGGCTGAGCGATGAATTGGTGTTGATGGAAACAGTGGCGCATAACCGCTGGCTGTTGGGGCCGGAATTTGACACGCGGGAACTGGTCGGCAATTTAACCAGCAACAATGTCATTCCAATTATGGTGCCAGCAGCGGCAACAGCGCCCACAGCAACACCCGCCAACAACGCCATTCAGGCCATTCAAACTATTCAGGCCATTCACATCGGGC
>JBDLSU010000780.1:0-3810 GCA_039799405.1 Pseudomonadota bacterium
TCACTGGTATAAAAATCCAAGGGCAAACCGATGGTATTTTGTTCTTGCCATGCAGCTTTGACTGCACTCAACTCTGAGGCTGTCGTCAAGGCGATCATTGACTGGCAACTTTGTGCCACCTTGATTATACGATCTGATTTGACATTGCGGCGTGGTGGATAAAGTGGCACCGCAACCATACCCGCCAGCAGACAACCATAAAAAGATGTCACATAAGACATGCCCGGCGGAAAAAACAGCATGATGCGACTCCCGGGGGCCGCAATCCGTGACAGAAATACCGCCACCGATTTCGCTTCTTTCAGTAATTGAGCAAAGGTCAACTCTTGCGGCGCGGTTGCCATATCAACCAGATATCGGAATGCAATGCTATTTGGCCGTTCAACAGCATGCTTGATGACGCTTTCGATTATGGTATTTACCATTGATCAAACCTCCGGTTCAACACAAATCAATACAATTGAGCGAGCTTACGCAACCTTGAAATCAAGTGGCGTGGCGTCAAATCGCATTGCGGGCTTCCATTTGTTCAAATAACTGGCGAATATTAAACTCTTCAAAACCGTTATAAGAGTCGGTATGCTGGATAAATTCAAACATCATGCCGCAGGTTGCTTCACGTTGTGTGAAGATCTGGATTAATCCATCGCCCCGGATAATATCGGTTGCAAACTTGATTCCAGCGGCTTTCAGGCTATTGGACAAAACTTCCACATCTTCAACTTCAAAAGCAATATGTTGCACCCCGGGGCCATATTCCTGCACATAACGGGTGACATGTGATTCGGGATCAGTTCCTTGCACCAGTACAATTGAAAAACCCCGGGCATTCAGTTCTGCAGCAATCATGCCCGAGAATGTTCCCTTGATTTCCCGTCGATTGATCAATTCAAAACCGAAAATATCCCGATACAAAAACAAGGATTCTTCCAGATCACGTACGGCAATCGCTACATGATCGATTCGGGTACTACTACTCAGTAAGGTTTTCATATCACATTCCTGTCTGCAATTAAATGGCAAAAACAAAACCCGTGTATATTTTAACCATTGTTACATTATAAAAAAACCGAAACCATGCCATTACTACCGCCGTCATCATTTCAAGATAACGGCGGCATCCATCAAGTTATTTCATTATTCATTGCCCAATCTGGTCCAGCGATAAGTCCAGGAAATGGTTGCATAATCGCGGCCAAATACCTGGAAGCGCTGACCATAGAAAGAGGAATCATATTTGGATTGATAATAATCCCCATCCTTGGCGACAAAACGAATACGACGAATATGGGCCAGAGACAAATTGGCGACATTATCCATGGCACTCACGCATTCACTGTAACCCGGAATAACCTGACCTTGTAAATCGGTACATTCATAGCTGATGATGTCGCCATTGCTGTCCTGGAACCAGAATCCACCCACTGCGCCCGAGACCGTTTTATCTTTATGGAACGTCACCAACTGGTTGGTGCCATCAGAATTGAGCAAAGAATAGCGGCCAGGCAGATTGCTTGCATTCAACACCGGAGTTGCTTCCTTGATCAGATCATGGGCCAGATAGGTGGTGTCACCTGTTTGCGGATTAGGGATGGCAAACAATACCTGATGGCCACCGTTGACCGGTTTGATAAATTTGATTTGAACATTAAACAGTCCACCATAGAAGGACAGCACAATGGCACCATCAGTGCCCTGCGCCCAGGTGAATGGACGGCTTTCGGAATAAGTGCCGCGATGCACATCGACATGGCTGATCACACCCTCGGTTGCCGAGGTAAAGCGCAATTCGTTACCGGCACCAAAGGCGACAAACTCGGGATTGAAATCAAGTGGCAGCATCGTGTAATAAACATCACCAGCACGAATCTGGGCACCTGTGACAAATTTATCAATGACGGCAAAAGGCACCACTTTGGTTTCGGTTGCTTCATAGCTACCAATTTTAACCGAGGCACGGTCTGTTCCGGCTGGCAATTGCACGGTGCGATGCCGTTCATATTGCAACTGGTAACCGTTGCCGACTGAAGCAAACATCTCTACCTTGTCGATCCAGACCTTCACCGGGAACGGCTGGAAACCGCCACTCTGAAGCTCAAAGAAGTCGGTCGTCAAAACGGCGGCGGATTCACCTGCGGCAAACTGGGCGCTGCGAACCTTGTCATTGGCAATATTGGTTGAAAGCGAAAAGGTCGCGCCCGATTCAACCAGACCAAACGTCATCTTGCCGGCTGCAATGGCACCGACAACGGGTTGCTCAAACACTTCGCTGCGTGCCAGGAAAAATTGTCCCGGCGTTGCGCGGGCCAGATCAAGGCCTTTGCGGACATATGAGTCGGCAAGGCGGCGATCCACTTTTTTATCGTTGTTATCATCAAAATCAAACGACCATTTGGCATTTTCAATGTTGGCACCATTAGCCACAATCACCGTTGTAGCGACTACCGGGCACAAATTGATCGGCCGCGAGGGACAGCTCACCGCAACCTTTGAGATGCTGATTGCACCTGCAGCCACCTCCCAGAAAAACATATTGGTAACAACGCCGTTTTTAACGGTTCGCCCTGTCAGTAAATTGGCAGATGGGGCGTCGGTTGGGGCCGAAAAGAACTCAAATTCCTCGTTGGCACTGTTTTGAGGTACCCAATACCCCACGACAGATTTGTCAAAGGTCGCAACTGGTGCAACCGGTGCGGTGGTGGTATTACTACCGCCGCAGCCAGCAAGCAATGTTACCAGGGAGACCGCCAGGGCATGTCGAAAGCGCATTAGTATCATACTTGGTCCATGTGTAAATAAAAGAGGGAGAGAATCAGCAATGTAACTACCAAAAATACATTATCCAATCAATTCGGGCTTCATATTTTTCATCAATCAAAAATACAAAGTAACGGAAATCAATATTCAATAAAAAATGCCGTCTTGGCGACTACTGGAAACATCATGATCTGGCACCAGGCAAATCCACAAACACAGAAATCCAACCCGGAACCACTTCATACTTGCCAGTCCAGATCAAATCACACTGCAGAAAATGAAAACACTTATTTTCTGCAATGTTTAAACTAAGACCACCGAATATCGATCCACATGCGCCAAACCCACAAATCTTCTGAGCACGGACATAAATTAAATATCCCGTCTCATGTTAATGAATTAATGATTCCGGCTTTTGATTATGTCAAGGCATGATCTTAACACGTTCTTCCGCAGCCGGAAATAAAATCCCCTCAGCCCAAATGCATCATTGATCTTTGTGCGAAATTTCTCGCAACAAAAGAAATAAGGTACACTTTTATAAATTTTTTTGCAAAATACCATGCCCAGGACAGTTAGCCGCATGTATTATTTCCGCACCTGTGATGCGCACCGCCCGGCCTGCCTGTCAAACCCGTTCTATCCCTGCTTCGGTCTGCCTCCTGACGATGCTGGCGATCCAACTGCAGACCAGGTATGCAAGCAAAAATTTGGTGCCCGTTGGAATGGCGCACGAACACCTTCACCTTCATGGTAGAATGCCGCCAGCGTCAGGCTCAGCCAGCCAGACGCGCATGCAGCCCCGACCTACTCGTTGAACCTGCTTACCTCGCTGACACCCGGGAAGCATTCTTGCCAACTACTAACTCTTGAAAAAAATGACTCAACTACAAAGCATGATAGACCATGCATGGGAAAACCGTGCCGCGTTCACTCCTGCCAATGCACCGCAGGATGTGAGAAGTGCCGTTGCAGAAGTGATGGATCTGCTGGATAGCGGCAAAATGCGTGTCGCCGAGAAAATTGATGGCAATTGGACGGTAAACCAATGGC